>NZ_JBFTZW010000016.1:0-61659 GCF_056406555.1 Arthrobacter sp. P1_B4 | reverse complement strand
GGGTCTGGGTGGACCTGGCCCTGCAGTCCACCGATCCCGGACTCGATCCCGAAACCCAGCAAAAGAAGAGGATTGAGGCCGGCACGGAACTGCGCGCGTTCATGCAAGAGCTGGTCGACGCCCACCGGCAGGCCCCGGGGACTGACCTGCTTTCAGCGATGGCCACCGATGATGGCCCGGAGGGCCGCATGCCGGACGAACAACTGGTGAGCACCGGGCTTCTCCTGCTCATCGCCGGACATGAAACCACAGTAAACCTCATCTCCAACGGCGTCCTGACGTTTCTCCGCCACCCAGACGAGCTCCAGAGGCTGCGCGCTGACCCCGGCCTGGCCATCCCGATGGTCGAGGAGCTGCTCCGCTACGAGCCGCCCGTGCATTTCGTCCCGTTCCGCACCGCCCTCGACGACATCGACATCGCCGGCACCACCATCCCAGCCGGCGCCTCGCTCACCCTGGTCCTTGCTGCGGGCAACCGCGACCCCGCCCACGTCGCTGACCCCGGGCTCTTCATCCCTGACCGGGCCAACAACCAGCACCTCGGTTTTGGGGGCGGCGTTCATCTTTGCTTCGGGGCGCCCCTGGCCCGGCTGGAAGCGCAGATCGCACTCACCGAATTCGCCACCAGGCTGGAGAACCCGCGGCTGGTATCGGACCCACCGCCGTACCGGCCGAGCCCGTTCCTGCGCGGCCCCTCCCACCTCCCGGTAGACATCGACGGCGTCCTTGCCCCTGGCCGGGCAGCCGACGGGCTAGCTGCACGCGGCGGCGATCAACTGCCGCGCCAGGGCGAGGCCCTGCCTGGCCGGGCCTTCAGCCCCCAGCACGGCGGCCGTTGACAGCGTGCCGTTGAGGACCAGCAGGAGCTGCTCTGCCAAGATCCTCACCCGGGACCTCAGCGGGTAAGCCCCTGCCGACCGTCGCCCGGAAAATGCACTTCAGCGGGTGACGGTCAGCGGCTTCATCGGCATCACGCAGGACACCCGTTCGAGGCGGACGTCGCCAGCGCCCGCCACGCGGTTGTTCCTGCCGGTRTCATCGCACCAGTCAATGTTGTAGGGCACCGCGGTTACGGCGGCATCCCCCGCGGCTGTCCGGGCGGGCACGACAAACGTGTAAGTGAACCCGCCGGCGTCGTTCATGGCGCTGGTGGTATTCACGACTTCCACCCCGGTTGCGTCGGTGACGCTTACCTGGATGCGCGCGTTGTTGCCGTAGCGGGGGTTGCAGCCAGCGTCCGGGGCTGCCACCGTCACGCTTTGCCCCGGTGCGGCCGTCGTCGGGGTCAGCGAATAGGCGGGCGGAAAGCATGGCGGCTCCCCGCCCGTGGAGGACGAGCACCCCGATAGCGAGGCAGCCAGTACCAATGCGCCAACCGTGGCACGGATCGTGGAGCGTCGCCCGCTGTCTTTCAGACAGAAAACCATGCCGTCAGTGTCGCTGGTACAGCAGTCGGCGCCTACTGTTGTGCTGAATTCGTGCCCGGATCGTTGCCGGCGCCTGCCCGCCGGCGGTTGACCGCCCCCATCAAGCGCAGGCAGAGCGCCCAGTAGGCTACCCCCGCGGCCAGCGAGCCTGCCACGGCCAAGGCGGGGCTGATCCCGGCCAGCGGCGGATAGACCACCCAGTGGACAAGGTATGCGTAGAGGGAGGCGCTGGCGAGTACCACCATGAGTCGGCGGAGGACCTGCGGCACCGTAATGCTGGGGAGCCAGATGAGCAGCAGGATCCCGGCGAGGAGCGTGGCCTCCCGGCCGGGGTTCTCGAAGAATCCTGGAATGGTCAGGACTGCAATGACCGAGACCAGGCAACGCTGTGCGACGGTCCGGGACCGTGCGATAGCCCAGCCCAATGCGAAGAGCCAGAGCGCGGGCGCCGTGTGCGGCACGCCCGGGTTGACCAGCTCATACCGGGTCAGGAGCCCCACGCCGGTCAGCGCCAGCGGAAAGAGCAGCGGGAACCGCCGCTCGGCCCGGTCCGCCCACGGAATGGCCAGAAGCGCCGTCGCCGCGAGAAGCAGGTAGACGAGAATTTCGATGAACCAGAAGTGCCACTGGGTGCTCACCCCCTCCGGCCCGAGGACGGCGTTGAGCAGCACGATATTGGCGGGCGCGTAGTTGTCGGTGATCAGGAAGGCCACCGCGATGAACGCCATGCTCGGCACGATGATTCTTGCCACGCTGGACAGCTGCCTCCGCAGCCGCGGGAACCGCGTCCCAGAGAGCTGGAAGCGTGCGAAGTTGTAGCCTGCCACCGCCATGAGCACGTGGGCCGCACCCTGCCAGCTGAACAGCCCAACGTGCGTGCTGACGATCAGGACGATCCCGACGGCCCGCAGCACGATGCTCGTTTCCACGGGCGCAAAGAAGCGTCGACGCGTCCGGCCCGGTGCAGTTCGCGGCGGCACCAGGGCCCGGACCGGGGTCACGTGCCAATCCGGCGGGAGATGGCCCAGCGCCTGTTCCAGCCGTACCGATGCGGCCACGTAGGACAGTGAGTCCCCGCCCAGGGACACGAACGTGTCGCTGTCCGCGATGTCGGCGCACTCCAGCACGTCCTGGAAAATCTTCCGAACGCTGTCCGGAGCATTATTGTCCGGCGCGCCGGTTTCCGTCGCGGGGGCGGGTGCTGGCCCTGGTTTCGGCGCGGACAGGGCCAGGACGCCCCTGTAGTCGAGCTTGCCGGTGGCCAGGCGCGGGAGATGTTCGACGGCGTGGACCTCGAGGGCGGCTCGCGGCAGCCCCATGCCCTGGGCGAGGACCTTGCCCAGCAGGTGCGCGTCGTGGTCGCCTTCAACGGCGACGACGACGCCGTCGTCCGTCCCGGCGCTGGCCGCCTGCACACCGAGGTCCGCCAGGAGCCGCTCCACCTGCCCCAGGTCAACGCGCAGCCCGACGATCTTGACGAACCGGCTGCGCCGGCCCACCACTTCGTAGACGCCCGTCGGGTGCAGCCTGGCAAGGTCGCCGGTGCGGAGCTCCGTAACGGTCCGGCCCGCGGCGAGGTCCGCCGGGCATTCGGCATAGCCAAGCATGACGTTGGCGCCGCTGTAGACAAGTTCGCCGTGCTCCAGCCCCGGCACGGGGTCGATCCGGAACGAGCCGCCGGGCACCGGGATACCCACCGCGCCCGGCACCTCGGCCGCCAGTTCAGGAGGCAGATATGCCATCCGTGCCGTCGCTTCGGTCTGGCCGTACATCACGAAAAATTCCCAGCCGCTGCGGCGGCCAAGTTCGGCGTATTTCCGCACCGAATCCGGCCCCAGCCGGCCCCCGGCCTGGGTGACGTAGCGCAGGCCGGGCAGATCCATGTCCGCAAACCCGACCCGTTCCAGCAGTTCAAAGGTGTATGGAACGGCCGCGAAGGACGTGGCTCCCCGGCGTCGGAAGAGCTCCCAGAAGCACGGATCAACCACGGAAAGGCCGGTCAGGACCAGCCCGGCGCCCCGGAGCAGGTGGCTGTTGATCACGGACAGCCCGTAACAGTAGGACATCGGCAAAGTCGTCACGGCCCGGTCGTCGGGCCCGATGTTCAGGTACTGGGCAATCGACTCGGCGTTGGCCTGCAGGTTCGCATGCGAGAGCCGCACGAGCTTGGGCGAGCCCGTGGATCCGGACGTGCTGAGCAGGAGCGCGAGGTCCGGGTGAAGCTCATGGCGGGTGCCGGTCCGGCGTTCGTCCAGCAGGAGCTGACCGTTGCCGGATTGGACAACGACGTCGGGGTCGTAGGCCGCAACGAGGGATTCCAGGGCGGCCGGYTTGTCCTCCGGCAGGAGGATCAGCGGGTGGCCGCCGGCCAGGGCCGCCAGATAGACCACCAGAGAGTCGACGTCGTTGGCTGCGGCGAGCGCCACGAGGCGCCGCGTGGCGCCAAGCCGGAGGGCGAAGGCATCGACCCGCTCCGCCAGCTCCCGGTACGTCATTGCCAGGGTGTCAGTAAGGATGGCTGGGCTGTCCCCGTAGCTCGCAAGATCGGCGGCAAAGGGCACCCGCATCAAGTCAAGCTGCGTGGTCACCCGGACGATGTTATTAGATTAGGCTTACCTAATCCAAATTAGGGTACGAAAGGTTTGCGTAATCGCCGCGAATCGGTATCCTCCTTACTTAGGTGTACCTAAGTCGGGCCTGCCTCGGCGATGTTGCCGGGACAGCCCACACGGTCCCGCACCCCTGCCTCCGCTCCCCCACACCGCACTGCTCCACCCCCACCGATCCAAGGAAACACCATGCCCAGCATCCCCCTGCCCAAAAACGCCCCCCGGTTCCGGAAGACGCTTGCCCTGTTGGCCGCGGCAACCGCCGTTCCGCTGGCCCTGGCCGGCTGCATGGGCAACCCAAAGGACCCGGGCGCCGCCGGACCCATCCAGGTCACGAGCAGTCCCGCCGTCGACGCCCACCTTCAGGGCCTGCTGGACACCGGCACCCGGCAATACTCCGCTTTCGTCGTGGATCAGACGGATCAGCTGGTTACCGGCACGAGGGCATTCGCGGCGGCTTACGCCGCCGGGGATGCGACGAAGGCCCGCGGGCTCTATGCCGCCACGCGCATGCACTGGGAGCGCATCGAGCCGGTCGCCGAGTCGTTCGGGGACCTGGACCCCAAGCTCGATGCCCGTGAAGCCGACCTCGAACCCGGCCAGGAATGGACCGGCTGGCACCGGGCCGAGAAGGACCTGTTCCCGCCGGCCGGCTACACGCCCCTCGCACCGGCGGAGCGTGCCACCATCGCCACGCAGCTTGTTGCCGACACCGAGGACCTGGCCCAGCGGACCCGCACTGTGGAACTCTCCGCGGACAAGATCGGCAACGGCGCCAAGGAGCTCCTGGACGAGGTGGCCACCGGCAAAGTTACCGGGGAGGAAGAAATCTGGTCCCACACCGATCTCTGGGACTTCCAGGCCAACGTTGACGGAGCCCGGACCGCCTTCGAGAGCCTGTTGCCTGCGCTGCAGCAGAAGGACCCGGACCTGGGCGAAGCGCTCGAGGCCAAGTTCGCTGCCTTGCAGGCCGGGCTCAAGCAGCATTCCACCGGCGCAGGCTTCGCCTACTACAACGACCTCAGCCAGGACCAGGTGCAGCAGCTCGCCTCCCTGGTTGATGCCCTGGGCGAGCCCCTGGCCAAGCTCACTTCGGCAGTAGCCCCGTGACCGGCTGCCCCTTCGGCGCCAACCCCCGCCGGGCCCCCGACGGCGGCGCCCCCGAATCAGCTACCGCACCGGAACCAGCCAGGGCATCGGGAGCCGCCGCCATGCCCGCGCCGCCGGCAGCCCCCGGTTCGGGAAAGGGCCGGCTGTCCCGCCGCGGGCTCCTGTCCCTGGCAGGAGCCGGCGGCGCGGGCGCCGTCGCCGGTCTGGCCGCTGGCTTCCTCAGCCACGACGCCGTCGAGGCCGCGGCCGCCCCAGTGGCAGAGCCCGGCGACATCATCGCCTTCCACGGTGTCCGGCAGGCCGGCATCGTCACGCCGGCCCAGGACCGTCTTCACATTGCAGCCTTCGACCTGGTCACGGAGGACCGTGCAGAGCTCATCCGGCTCCTGAAAGACTGGACGGACGCCGCCGCGGCGATGACCCAGGGGCGCAGCACGGGCAGCAGCGGCGCCGTCGATGGCCCCTACGACGCCCCGCCCGAGGACACAGGTGAGGCCCTGGACCTCGGGGCCGACAGACTCACCCTCACCTTCGGGTTCGGCCCCGGCCTGTTCGAGAAGGACGGCAACGCCCGCTTTGGACTCGAGGGGCGCCGCCCGGACGCCCTGATCGACCTGCCGCACTTCCCAGGCGACGACCTCCAGCCCGGACGCACCGGCGGCGACATCGTGGTGCAGGCCTGCGCCGACGACCCTCAAGTGGCCGTCCACGCGATCCGCAACCTGGCCCGCATCGGCTTCGGGCAGACGCGCGTCCGCTGGTCCCAACTCGGCTTCGGGCGGACGTCGTCCACGTCGAGGTCACAGGCCACCCCGCGGAACCTTTTCGGCTTCAAGGACGGCACCAACAACCTCAAGGCCGAGGACACCGCTTTGCTCGAGGAGCATGTGTGGGCAGGCCAGGGAACGCGCCCGGAAGAGGGCTGGATGGCCGGCGGCACGTACCTTGTGGCGCGCCGGGTCCGGATGCACATCGAAATCTGGGACCGCACCTCACTGCGGGAACAGGAGGCGTTGATCGGGCGCACCAAGGGCGCAGGGGCCCCGCTCTCCGGCGGCGAGGAATTCACCGCTCCCGACTTCCAGATCCAGGGTCACGGCGGGGAACCGCTGATCCCGATGGACGCCCACGTCAGGCTCGCGCACTCGAGCCAGAACGACGGCGTCAAGATGCTCCGGCGCGGCTACAACTACGCCGACGGCTCGGACGGCCTGGGGCACCTCGACGCCGGACTGTTCTTCATCGCGTTCGTCACGGACCCCAGGACCCACTATGTGCCCATGCAGCTGGCCATGGCCAAGGAGGACACGCTGGCCCTGGAATACCTCAAGCACACCGGCTCGGGCCTGTTCGCGGTTCCGCCTGGCATCCGGGCGGGAGGCTTCATCGGCGAAGGTCTCTTCGCATGATGGCGGCAGTCACCGGTGCCCGCAGGCCGCCGGGCCCAGCGGAACCCGGCGAACTCCACGGCCCGATCTTCCGGACCCCAGCACCAGCGGACCCGGCAGGCTGACAGGCAGCCAGAAAACTTGACCCGTAGGAAATATCCTACCTATTATTGGTCCGTGCCAGTCAGAACGAAGGATTCTCCCGCTGACCTTCTCTTCGGAGCGTTGGCTAACCCCACCAGGCGGGACATTCTGACGCTCCTGCTGGAGGGGCCACGAACCGCTGGCGAGATTGCCAAACGATATGACATGGCCCGACCAAGCGTGTCCGAGCATTTGAGGGTGCTGCTCGATCGGAACCTCGTCTCGGAGGAGCGGAGGGGACGGACAATTCGATATTTACTGACACCCGAGCCTCTTGCCGACGTTGCCTCGTGGCTGTCGCCTTTCGAGAAGTTCTGGCGCGCCCGCCTAAAAGACCTGAACCATACTCTCGAAAACCTGAAGGACACCTGATGTCATTGACGTTGACGGCCATAGAGCTCGACGAATTTCTCCCCCACCCGCCCGCAAAGGTGTGGAGGGCGCTCACGGAACCGGCCCTGATCGCGGCGTGGCTGATGGAAAACGACTTTGAACCCGTCATTGGGCACCGCTACACCATGCGCGGGACTCCTGTCCCGGCCGTAGGCTTCAGCGGTCTTGTCGCCAGTGAAGTTCTTGAAATTGACCCCGAACGGCTTCTGCGGATCTCCTGGCGGGACGCAGAAGCGGGCAACAACCTGAACAGCACAGTCACATGGACCCTGGTCCCCGAGGGGGCAGGGACACGACTGTTCCTCATCCACGAAGGATTCGACCCGGAAGAGCCGAGTCATGTGATCGCTCACCGCATTATGGGTGGCGGCTGGCGCGGACAGATCCTCAAGAAGCTGACGGAAACGTTGGCCCAGATCGGGGAGTAAAGAATCGGGGAGTAAAGAATCGGGGAGTAAAGACTCGTCAGGTTGAGGCGCTGGCTCTGAACACGGCGCTGGACGGGAGCCTGACGCCGGGGAGTCCTCGGCTAGCGCCCGGCGGGGAGGATCCGGCTGTGGCGCTTCTCGGCCACCGCCGGATCGAATCTCGTATCTTCCAGAGCCCCTCCGTCGTCGAGCCAACGGCGGTTGGTGTAGAAGCTGATAGCCCGATCGTTGCCCTTCTCCACCCAGAGAAATGCCCGTTCATAGCCGAGTTCGATCAACTGTTGTTCCGCGGCCGCGAACAGGACGGAACCTACGCCCTGCGCCCACCAGTCCGGATGCACGTTGATCGCGTGGAGCTGACCGGTTCCCGGGTCCGGGTCGCCGGCAGCAGGGCCGAGGATGGCGAACCCGGCAACCGCATCGGCGCTTTGGACGACGAGGTGAATGGTCCCTTGCCTGGGTTCAAGGATGTTTCGGCGCCAGGCGGATGCCGCGCGGTCGACGTCAAGGCCGTCCAGGTAATCATCGGTCAGGACGCCGCGGTAAGTGGCCCGCCAGGCCGCGATGTGGATCTCGGCCAGCCGTGCGGCGTCGTGCACGGTTGCGGCCCTGACACTGATGTCCGGAGTGGTCATGGTCCAGAATCTATCAACTGCGGTCACCGGGGCCGGGCGGCGCGCGCGAGGCGGCGGGCAAGGTAGCCGATGACGAGGACGCTGGCTGCGGCGAGGAGCCACGTGCCCGCGGATCCAAGGGCCGGGCCGCTCGTGCAGGTGCTGGCGGCGCCGGATTCCGCCGTGTAGTCGATGCACTCGCCTGTCCGAAAGCCGAGAAGCAAGGCGTCGACGGCGATCACCAACAAGATGGCACACACCCAGGGCCACATCGGACGCCGGCCGGGCCGAGGCGTTTCTTCCACGGCCCTCCTCCGCATCTCCGTAAATGGGCTAGCCCTTGGAACTCCTGGCAGACATCACACTAGGGTCGATTCCGTCAGCGCGGTACCCTGCATTAACACCGTGTCGGCCTCCACCGGCCACGTCGACCGCTGCGGACCGGGCCGGCCGAACGGAACCGTTTTCTGGAAAGGTCCACGCAATGTCAGAATCTGATCTTTCGGCACTCCGGGAGCGGGCTGCCCGCGGTGACAACGACGCCATCGGCGAGCTCATCGAGCTGGCCGCGGAGCGGGAAGATTTCGAGGAGCTGCGAAAACTTGCCGACGGCGGCAGCCGCGACGCTGAGGATCAGCTGGTTGAACTCGCAGCTGAGAAGGAAGATCTGGATGAGCTTCGGCGTCTGGCAGTTGCCGGCAATACGGACGCCGCAGAAGTGCTGGCCGAACTCACTGAGTAAGCACTCCCGTATTTCGGCCGGGTCACCACAGCTGAAGTTGACTACGTCAATAGTCGCTGCAGCCTCTATGCTGCGCTGAGTCGCAAACGCGTCATCAACTCTGGGGGTTTGAAATTGGACCTTGGTCTGCTTGTTGCGGTTCTTTACTGGGCCTTTCCGGTGGCGGCGGTATTCGTCCTGGCGCGAACCGTATTCCGGCTGAACACGTATCTGAGGCTGCGGATCGCACAGCTTCGCGCAGAGGCCCCGGCCATTGACGCGGCAGAGCCACGACCCCTCCGTCCACAGGATTGATCAAATGTCGTCGATGATTCAAGGGAAAGTGCCCACGTGACGCAGATAAGGCTGGTGGTGCGCGCAGCGAGGCCGGAAGACGCGGCCGAGGTGCGCCGGTTGTCCATTGCCTTCACTCCAGCCGCACAGGAGGTTCCGCCGGAGGTTTTCGATAGCCGTTTCGCCCGGTTCCTGGCCGACGCCTCATGGTGCCTCCCGGTGGCTCTGGCACGCACCAGGCTGCTCGGCTATGGCCTCGCTCAGGATTTCGGGCCAGGCCTGCGGGCTGACTTCACGACGGGCCGGGTCCATGACGTCTTTGTAGACCCAGACTCGCGGCTGGCCGGCACCGGCCGGGCCCTCATGAACTTCATCTTCGACTGGTCACGGGCCAGGCCACAGCCAATGATCCTGGACTGGCAGGCAAGTCCCTCCGAAAGCGCACGCCGGTGAGGCCTCAGGAGTTCAGACCGAGCGGTACCGGAGCGAGCCGGGAATCTCTCCCCGGGATCCGAGGCCTTCCCCGTAGGCGAACCGTGCCCACAGCGCCCGCATCGCCCGGCCGTGGGCATTGACCTCGTCCCACGTCGCCCCCGCCAGGAGTCCGGCACCTTCCCACGTGCGCTGGTGGCCGAAGAGCAGGGGCAGGTCAACGGTGTGCGCGGCGCCATAGAGATTTCCCGGTGCGCGCCAGGACAGCACGTAGCTGTGGGCCCGCCCGCCCGCCCGGACATGCCGCCTGGCAAATTGCCTGGCCGCTTTGCCGTACACCAATTCCGTAACCACCCATGTGACCGTCTTGAGCACTGCGCTGCCGACCACGGGAATCCTCGCCACCCGGCCCAGGCGCGGGCTGCGCGGCAGAAACAGCCGGGCTTCCTCCGCTGTGTAGCCGATCAGGATGTCGATCGCCGGGGCAGCGGCATTCCAGGCCCGGTCAAGCCCGGATTCCTCGGGCAGGGGTGAATGCCCGTACTGGATCCCGAACGGCATGGCAGCCATCAGACCGAACTTCCTCGCCGCCCGCGCCACGTCTTCTTCAATAGCGACGACGTCCATCGCCGGAGTCGCGGCGGTAACCGCCTCCGCGGCCACCCCCATGGCGGCGGTCATCCTTTCCCGCCCCCGGGTAATGCCCAGCGGCGCACTTTGAATGATGGCGCGCTGGAAGAGTGACGCCGCGTCAGGGGTCGCCATGAGGTGCGCGACGGCGTCTCCGCCCGCGGATTGCCCGAACGCGGTGACGCGGCCCGGATCGCCGCCGAAGGATGCGATGTTGCGCTGCACCCACCGGAACGCCTCGATCTGGTCGAGCAGGCCGAGGTTGGCGGGACGGCCGGTGCTGGTGGCCAGATATCCGAAGAGGCCCAGCCGGTAGGTCACCGAAACGACGATCACCCGGGTTTCGGCAACCAGCGCTGCGGGGTCGAAGATCGCCAGATCCCCGGAACCGGACGTGTAGGACCCGCCGTGCAGCCACACCATTACCGGCAGCCGTTCACCGTCGTGGAGATCGGCCGGCAGGGTGATGGTCAGGCGCTGGCAATCCTCGCTGCCCGGAAGTTCGCCGTAGCGGGTGCCGAGCACGTCATCCAGGAAGGGCACCGGCGCCTGCGGGCACGCCGGAGACAGGGATGTCGCCTCGAGCGTCTCGGACCAGTCGGGTGCCGGCGCGGGCGGCTGAAAGCGTTCCGCGGTGGCGTAGGGAATGCCGGCGGCACGCACGACGGCGCCGTCGCGCCATCCGGTGATCGGGCCACACGGCGGATCGAAGGAAAGGTTCACGTTTGTTCCGGTCTAGCTGTTCTTCAGGAGGGCAACGTCGGAGACAAGATCAATGTGCTCCAGCATCGCCGCCGCGGCGGCCGCCGAGTCCCCGGACCTGATCGCGTCGGCGATCTTGCGGTGGGAGGCGAGCGACTGCTCCGGCCGGCCGGGCTGTCCGAGCGATTCGAGGCGCGTTTCCAGGACCATGCCGGCAATGAAGGTCATGAGCTGGGCCAGGACCGCCGAGTGGGCCGCGGCGGTGACGGCCTGGTGGAACAGCTCGTCGCCGCGTGCGCCGCGGTCTCCCGAGGCGACCTCTGCCGCCATGGCTTCAAGGGCGTGATCGATCGCGTCCATGTCCTGCTCCGTGCGGCGGGCCGCGGCCAGTTCGGCCAGCTTGACCTCCAGCGTGCTCCGCGCCTCAACGATCTCGGGCAGACGGCTCCGGTGTTCGCGGAGGCCTTTGATCACGGATGGAACGTTCGGCCGGTAGACCAGCACCGCTCCGGTGCCGTGCTGGACGTCGATCACGCCAAGCACCTCGAGGGCCACCAGGGCCTGCGCCAGAGTGGCACGCGAAACACCCAACCGCTCGGCAAGTTCCCGTTCGGCCGGCAATGTGTCCCCGGGGCCCAGCTGGGCGGACTCGATGAAGTCCATGATCTGCTCCACCAGCTGCTCGTAAAGCCGGGGCCGCGAAACGCGGGAAATCTGATGCGTTGCCGCCTGCTTTGCCATGCGCGTCCTTCCAGCCTGTCCTGACCCCTAAGACTACCGGAGAACTATTGACAAAGACACCTAGTGTCTAGGAGGCTAGGCCACTAAGCCAGTAACGACCCACTTCGATCCGGAGGAACAACGATGTCCGCTCCCGYCCTGTCCATCATCATCCTGGCGGTGATGTTCCTTCTGGCCACGGTGCTGCCACTCAACATGGGTGCCTTGGCCTTCGTCGGCGCCTTCCTGCTGGGCTCCGTGGTGCTGGGGATGTCCACCAACGACATCCTGGCCAACTTCCCCGGCGGCCTGTTCCTGACCATCGTCGGGGTTACCTACCTGTTCGCCATCGCGCAAAACAACGGCACCATCGACCTGCTGGTCCGGGGCGCCGTCCGGCTGGTCGGCAGCAAGGTCGCCCTGATCCCGTGGGTCATGTTCGCCATCACCGCGGTGATTACCGCCGTCGGCGCCCTCTCCCCGGCCGCCGTGGCCATCATCGCGCCGATCGCCCTCAGCTTCGCCGCCAAACACAAAATCAATCCGCTCATGATGGGCATGATGGTGATCCACGGCGCGCAGGCCGGCGGCTTCTCCCCCATCGCCGTTTATGGCGTCACCGTCAACAGCATCATTGCCAGGACGGAGCTGGACGCCAACCCGATGGCGATCTTCCTGGCGAGTTTCCTCTTCAACCTGGCCATCGCGCTGGTGCTGTTTGTCGTCCTCGGCGGTGGCAAACTGCTGTCCACCCCGGGCGGGCGGCTGGTGGAACAGGCCGCAGAAAAGCGCCTGTCCGTCAGCGTGGGTGCCCGCGCGGCCGGCGTCACGCTGCAGGGATCCGGATCCGACATCTCCGCCGCCGGCGTCTCGGCCAAGGGCACCTCAGGCTCTGGAACATCCTCGGCCGCCGGTCCCGCCCCGGCCGGCGCACCTCCGGCCAGCGGCGCCCGTGCATCCATGCCCCAGCTCATCACCATCCTTGGCCTGATCGCCCTGGCCGTCATCTCGCTCGGATTCAAGGTGGACGTCGGCTTTGTTTCAATCACCATCGCGATCGTCCTCGCCCTGGTGTCTCCCGCAGCGCAGAAGGGCGCCGTCAACAAGATCAGCTGGTCCACGGTCCTGCTTATCTGCGGCATGCTCACGTTCGTGGGAGTCCTCGAAGAAGCCGGCACCATCGCATTCGTGTCCGGCGGAGTGGCGGATCTCGGCATGCCCCTGCTCGCCGCCCTGCTGATCTGCTACATCGGTGCCCTCGTCTCGGCCTTCGCCTCCTCCACTGCCATCCTCGCGGCCCTCATTCCATTGGCGGTGCCGTTTCTGGCCACCGGCGAGGTCGGCGCCGTCGGCGTGATCGCCGCCCTGGCCGTGGCCTCCACGATCGTGGATGTGTCACCGTTCTCCACCAACGGCGCCCTGGTCCTGGCCAACGCGCCCGAGGACGTGGACAAGGACAGGTTCTACAAGCAGATCCTGGCCTACAGCGGCATCGTAGTCGCCGTCGGACCGGCCGTCGCCTGGCTGGTCATGGTAGTCCCGGGCTGGATGTGACCGCTGGATGTAGCCGACAAATCAACCAACCCCGCAAGCCCACCGCGCGCCCGCCACGACCGACCAAAGAAGGAACACGTCCATGAGCACCGAACCCATGCCCGACGCCGAAGGCCCCCTCACCGGCTATCTCGTAGTGGACCTGAGCCGCGCCCTCGCCGGCCCGCATGCCGGGATGATGCTGGCTGACCTCGGCGCGCGGGTAATCAAGGTGGAGAACCCCGGCACCGGCGACGACACCCGCGGCTGGGGGCCGCCATTCGTGGGCCTCGAGGATGATCCGCAGGCCACGTATTTCCTGTCCTGCAACCGCAACAAGGAATCCATTGCCCTGGACTTGAAGAGCGACGACGGGCGGGCAGTGCTGCGGGAGCTGCTGGAACGCGCCGACGTGGTCATCGAGAACTTCCGTCCCGGCGTCCTGGACCGGCTCGGATTCTCCGCCGCGCAGATGCACACCCTGAATCCGGCACTGGTGGTCCTCTCCATCACAGGATTCGGGCACGACGGGCCCGAATCCCAGCGCAGCGGCTACGACCAGATCCTCCAGGGCGAGGCCGGGCTGATGTCCCTGACCGGATCCGGGCCGGACGATCCGCAGCGGGTCGGGGTCCCCATCGCCGACCTCCTCTCTGGCATGTACGGGGCGTTCGGCACCCTCGCGGCGCTGCTCCAGCGTGAGCGGTCCGGCCAGGGCCAGATCGTCCGCACCTCATTGCTCGCGGCCCTGATCGGGGTCCATGCCTTCCAGGGCACCCGGGCCACGGTTGCGGGCGAAGTGCCGCAGGCGCAGGGCAACCACCACCCGTCCATTGCCCCCTACGGACTGTTCCACTGCCGGCAGGGCAGGGTGCAGATCAGCGTGGGAAGCGAGAAGCTCTGGAAGACGTTCGCCTCGACGTTCGGGATCGACGCCGCGCGGCCGGAGTTCGCCACCAATGCGGACCGCGTGCGCAACCGCGAGAAAGTCATCGAAGAAGTGGAGCAGGTGTTCTCCGATTTCGAGGCCGAGCCGCTGCTCACCAAACTCAACGACGCCGGCATCCCGGCCGGCAAGGTCAGAACCCTGGACGAAGTCTACGAATGGGAACAGGTCCACTCGCAGGGTCTGGTGATCGACGTCGAGCATAAGATCCTCGGCACCGTGAGCCTGCCCGGCCCGCCGCTGCGGTTCTTCAGCGCCGCCGGTACCACCGAAACCACGCTGACGTCCCACACCGCACCGCCGCTGCTGGACCAGGATGGGGAGCAGGTCCGGCGGTGGCTGGGGCTGACACCCGGCACCCCAGCCGGCGCCCGAGCAGGCGCGGCCACAGTCGCCGGCCAGGAAGGCCCCCGGGCATGCTGACCCGGCAGAAGGTCCGGCACCTGGACGCCACCGAACTCATCGCCGCGGTCCTCGATCCCGGGTCCTACCGCAGCTGGGACGCGCCCGTGGTGGACCCCGATCCCGGCCCCGAGTACCGGCAGGAACTGGCCGCCGCCCGGGCCAGGACCGGCGTGGACGAATCCGTCCTTACCGGCGAAGGCCTGATCCGGGGCCGCCGGGTGGCCGTCATCGTCAGCGAGTTCCGGTTTCTCGCCGGCTCCATCGGCCAGGCCGCCGCGGAACGGATCGTCACCGCCGTCGAACGGGCCACCCGCGAAGGCCTGCCCCTCCTCGCCGGCCCCGCGTCGGGCGGGACCCGCATGCAGGAAGGGACCATCGCGTTCCTCTCCATGGTCAAGATCAGCGCCGCCGTCCGCACCCACCGCAAGGCCGGACTGCCCTACCTGGTCTACCTGCGTCATCCCACCACGGGAGGCGTCATGGCCTCGTGGGGGTCCCTCGGCCATATCACCGCCGCCGAGCCCGGCGCCCTGCTCGGCTTCCTCGGACCCCGGGTCTACGAGGCACTCCACGCCACACCGTTCCCGGAGAACGTTCAGACGGCCGAGAACCTTTTCGACAAAGGGCTGATTGACGCGGTGGTCCCTCCCTGGCAGCTGTCCGACGTCGTCGACCGCGCCTTGGGCATCCTGGTCACCGGCCCCCGCCCGCCGGTCGCCGCGCCCGCCACGCTGTCCGTGAAGCCGTCCGGCGCCGGCGCCTGGGAATCGATCGGTATTTCCCGCGACCCCCGCCGGCCGGATGTCCGGCAACTGCTGGCGCACGGGGCCCGGGACGTTCTGCCGCTCAACGGCACCGGCCAGGGCGAAAAGGAGCCCGGCCTCCAGCTGGCCCTGGCCCGTTTCGGCAGGGAATCCTGCGTCGTGATCGGCCACACCCGGCCCCGGGCGACGCGGCCGACGGGCATGGGACAGACCGCGGTGGGGCCGGCGTCCCTCCGGGAGGCCCGGCGTGGCATGCGCCTCGCCGAGGAACTCGGGCTCCCGCTGGTCACCATCATCGACACCGCCGGTGCCGCCCTGTCCCAGGAGGCCGAGGAAGGCGGCCTGGCCGGCGAGATCGCCCGCTCCCTGCACGACCTCATCGGACTCAACGCACCCACGGTGTCCGTACTGCTCGGACAAGGATCCGGCGGCGGGGCACTGGCCCTCTTGCCCGCGGACCGCACCATCGCCGCCCAGCACGCCTGGCTCTCTCCTTTGCCGCCGGAAGGCGCGAGCGCGATCGTCCACCGGAGCACGGGCTTCGCCGCGGCCATGTCCGAGGCCCAGGGCGTCAACGTCGCGTCGCTGCACGCCAACGGACTTGTGGAGCACATCGTGGACGAACGGCCCGATGCCGCCGACGAGGCGCAGGCCTTCTGCCAGCGCCTCGGCCGGGCCATTGAATACGAACTCGCCATGCTCTCCACCGCAGGAGTCGACGAACTGCTCCCCGGGCGTCTGGCGAAGTACCGCAATCTGGGCAGCGTCCTTGCGCCAGTGGCGGGACGCCGCCCGGCGGGGTCACCGCTGGATGAGGCTCAAAGCAGGCTCGAGAACTCCGCGTAGCTGAGCGGGGCGTAGCGTCCGTAGGCGGCGATCACCGCGGCCTCGACCGCATCGACGTCGAGGCCCGGCACCAGGTCATCGGCCGCGCCGGCCGTCGCGGGGTCCCATTCGAGGCCGAGGGCGGCGTAACTGGCCTCCAGGACCGCGCGGATCGGGGCGGAGTCCGCCACCACGATCACGGAGCTGAAGAGCCAGCCGCCGGCGACCACCCGCTGGGCGGTGCCGACCAGCTTGATTCGGTGTTCGGGGACCTCCGGGTCGCTGCCGTGCACGCTGAACTCCCCGGGGCAGTACTCCCCCGGGATCTCGCCGACGCCGGCATCCACGCCGGCGTCGCGCAGTGCCCCGGCGAGCAGTTCGCCGAACCGCGAAAACCTCCCCTTGGCCCCGGCAATCGCGTCCGCATCGGGTTCCAGGTGATCGATGACGAGCGTTCGTTCGTGGTAGGCCGCCGCGCGGCCTCCGGCCTTGCGGACCAGCGGCTCGAAGCCCAGCTGCCGGCAGGCGTTGGCGGCGGCCTCGAAGCCGGGCAGGTGCGTGTCGCGCTGGCCGAAGGCGACCGTGGGGACCGGCCGGTACAGCCGCAAGGTGGGACCGAGTGAGCCGGTCTTGACCTTCTGGAGGAGCCCGAGCGCGAAGTCGAGGTCGGCCGCGGCGCCAAGTGATTCCTGCTGCCGCACCACCGTCAGTGTCCGGGACCCGGCTGGCGCCTGCGGCATGTTGTTATGCTCCCTTATGGTCATTCTGCAATTCCTCGTCGTAGCCGCCGCATTCGCCGTCATCGACGCCATCTGGCTCAAGACGATGAACCCGTTCTACCGCCGCCAGATTGGTGACCTGATGGCCGACAAGCCCAATCTAGGTTACGCGGTGGTGTTCTACGTGATCTACATTGCCGGGATCGTGTTCTTTGCCCTGACGCCAGCGCTCGACGGCGGCAGCTGGCTCAGCGCTGTGGGCTACGGTGCCGCGCTGGGCGTGTTTGGCTACGCCACCTACGATCTGACAAATGCCGCCACGCTCAAGACGTGGCCGTGGCAGCTGATCGTCGTGGACATCCTGTGGGGTGCCGTGTTGACGGCGCTGGCCACGTTGGCCGGCTGGCTCGTCTTCCACTGAGCTAGGACCTGCGCAGCGTCAGTATCTGTTCCGCGCGTCCGAACGGGCCTGTGAGGTCATGCAGCACCGTGGAGGTGAGCCCGATCCCGTCCGTACCGAACGTGACTTCGTTGTCCAGCCCCAGCCACTCCCCCTCCGGCTGCCGGTACATGTGGATCTGCAGGTCCAGGTTGGGGAAGGCGTAGCTGCCCTTGCCCGGCGGGACCCGGGCGGCAATGCCGTTCGCCGTGTCCACGAGGCCGACCAGCCGGGCGAGGTCGCCGCTGTCCGCCCGGTCTGTCAGCGGGTAGTCGGTGCGCAGCCAGACGGTTCCCGAGCCCGCCCGGTGGCCCTCGGCGATCCGCATGTGCAGGGAGGCGATGTAGCCGCCGGGCCAGACGGCCGCGGCGTCGTACGGCTCGCAGTCCTCCGGCGCCGGAATCCTGGGATCCTCGAAGGCCGCGATGGCGGACGTGTCAGAGGTGATCATCCGCCAGGCCGTGGCGCGAATGGCCGTGCGCCCGCCGGAAACGAGCTCGGCCTGCACCAGTTCAATGGTCCGGCCCGGGCGCAGGGTGGAGGTCACGATCTCGAACTCACCGCCGGGGATCAGCCCGAGGATTTCGTAGCTGAGCCGCGCCATGCGCATATCTTCGCGGGGCTCATGCCGGGCCAGGCGGTCGGCCATGATGCCGGACGCGGGGGCCATGTGCTGCTCGTGTTCGTTCCAGGCGCCTTGGGCGTGGATGGTGGAGCGGAACCGCCCGTCCCCCAGGACCTCGTAGTAGAAATCGCCCTCGGCAAGTTCCGGTAGTGCAGCAGTCAACGTCCGCCCTTTCGCATGGCTGGTGATTCCAGAACACACTATCCTGCTGCGCTTTCCGTGTTCCCGGCCGCTGTGTTTCCGGCTCCGATCCGGCGCGGACCCCGGACGCGCGCTGCGCTTGTTCCCAACCGATCCGCTCGGACTGGGTAGACTCGGGTGAGGTTTTAACGACTATTCACCGAAGAGGTGCTCCCCCTGCTTAGAGTCATCAGCTACAACCTCCGCAAGCACGCGGCCAGCGGCGAGCTGGTCGATCTGGCACGTGATTTCGAGATTGATGCTTTGTGCCTCCAGGAGTGCGATACGGACGATCTGCCGGAGACCATCGGGGATCTGCACCTGGCCGATTCCACCAAGGGCAACCGGCTGGGCCTGGCGATCTATTACCGCATGAGCCGTTTCACGGCCTACGAGACCAAGACCTTCGCCCTTAAGAAGTCCATGCACGACCGTGTCCTCTCCCCCGCGCACGAGCGGCTCATCGGCACTCGTGTGACCGACAACGAGACCGACCACGAACTCGTCATCGCGTCCTTCCACGCGGCGCCGCTGACGGCGTCGAACTCTCTGCGGCGGAACCAGATCCATGCCGCCCACGCCGAGCTGCTCAGCATGGGTGGCGGGCTGATGTCACTGATGGTGGGCGACTTCAACTATCCGTTCTTCACCAAGTCCCTGACCGAGAAGATGAAGGACGCCGGCTACGACCTCACGATGAGTGACCGCCGGACCTATACCCGGTACAAGGTCTTCAAGGGCCATTTTGATTTTGCCACTTCCCAGGGGCTGGAGATCGAAAGCGTGGAGACGCTGCCCCGCGGCGCCTCGGACCACCTGCCCATCCTGATCTCGGCCGAATACGGCCAGGAGGCGCCCCCCAACGGTTCGGGACCTGCGGAGCATTAGCGGCCGGTCCTGCCGGGTCGGTGCTGACCGCCGGCGCTGCCGCTAGGAGATAGGTGACGCGCTAGGACCCCGCATTGAAGACGTCCCCGCCGAAACTGTCCAGGCCCGGCGCCCCGGCGTATCCGAGGCGCGGGAGCGAGAAGGCGTCTTCGATGCTGGCCAGGAGGCTGAAGTGGTTGTACGGCCGGTCCGACGTCGTGCCGCCCTTGGTGAGCGGCGAGAGGACCAGTGCACCAATCCTGCCGCCGGCCGTTCCTCCGGGCAGCAGCCCTGAGGGCCCAACTGTCTTGCCCTCGGACTCGTCGAAGGTGATCACCAGCATCCCGTCCTGTTTGAAGGCCGGGGAGTCCAGGATGGCCGGGACCTGCTGGCTCAGCCAAGTGTCGGCGGTGGCCAGTCCGCCTGCGCTGCCGTCGACGCAGGGGTTGTCGTGGCCGTCATTGCAAAGATTGGGTGAGATGTAGGACAGGTTGGGGGTGGTGGCTACGGACTGGAGGTCACCGCGGAGTTCGCTGAAGTCCACCACGTAGCTCTGGCAGTCCGGTGACGAGGTGATGGCCTGGAAATACACGAACGGGTTGTGCCGCGTTGCGTACTGGTCACCCACCTTGGCGCCCTGGCTGGTGTCCTGCCCGCCGAGGTCGGGATGACGGCACGGCGTGCCCATGTCTTCCATGTAGCCCTTCCAGGTCTTGCCTGCGGCACTGAGCTGCCCGGCGACCGTGGGGACCGAGGCCGGATAGACGCAGCCGGCGCCCTCCGCCAGGCCGAGCGCGCCCGTCCCCGTCAGCTCAAACGCGGCGTAGGTGGGGCAGTCCTCCCGCGTCATGGCGTTGGACGGCTGGCCGGAGATCTGGGCCAGGTAGTTCGGGTTCGAATTGTGGGCGATCCCGTAGTACTTGGAAAGCAGGACACCCTGGCTGCGGAGCGTCTGCGACAGGTAGGGGGCCTCCGAGCCTGCGCCCCACACCTTGTTGTAGCCCTTGTTCTCGAGATTGATGACGAACACGTGCCCGGGCTTCGACGCCGCCCCCGTGGTGGCAGTGCCCCCGGCAGTGGGACCCGGATTGCCGCCCGGCGGCCCCGGCTCGCACGCCGCCGCCGATGCCACCAGGACTGCTGCAACAAGCAGACGCGCGGCGATTCGTCGATGATTTTTCGTGGCAGTCCGGCTCATGGATTCCGGCTTTCTGATTGACCTGTCAGCGTGGCCTTGGCGGCTTCGGTGTCTGCACTCTTTCACACCGCGGTCAAGAATACCCGCGAGGACCCTGCACAGTTGCTGGGAATGAGTTCAGTAGTGAATGCTGTGGTGGTAGTTTGCACTCATGGGCGCACCATCGGATTCCATTCCGCTCCTGGACCTGAGTACCGCCAGGGGGCTGGGCGGCACGTTTGACCCGGCGTTTATTGATGCACTGCGCGACGCCACGCACCGGGTGGGCTTCTTCCAGCTGACGGGTTACGGGGCCCCTGCCGCCGAGGTGGATGAGCTCTTCGACGTCACGCGGCGCTTTTTCGAGCTTCCGCTTGAATCACGGCTGGAACTGGACAACCGGCTCTCGCCCCATTTCCGCGGTTACACGCGGCTGGGCCACGAAATCACCCAGGGGCGGCCGGACGCGCGGGAGCAGCTGGATTTTGGACCGGAGCGCCCCGCCGTCGAGGACTACCCGCCGGATCAGCCGTACTGGCTGGTCCAAGGGCCGAACCTGATGCCGGACCGGGCGTTGCCCGAGCTGCGCACCGTGTGCATGGCCTGGGCGGAACGGATGTCCGGCGTCGGGGCCGAATTGCTCAGCGCCATCGCCGTGTCGCTGGAACTGCCCGAAGGATACTTCGATGAACCCTTCCGGGACTCACCTGCCTGGATGGCCAAGTTGGTCCACTACGTCGGCGGCGTCGTCGCTGATGCCGGTCCGCAGGGTGTCGGCGCGCATGCGGACTACGGCTTCGTCACCTTGTTGCTCCAGGACCAGGTCGGAGGCCTGCAGGTACTCCCGCCGGGCACGGACAGCTGGATTCCGGTCGAACCCATTCCAGGGGCCCTGGTCATCAACCTGGGCGAAATGCTCGAAGTCGCGACTCAGGGTTACCTGGCCGCCACCATCCACCGCGTCGAGGCGCCCCCGGCCGGCGTCGACCGCTACACGGTCCCCTTCTTCTTCTCGCCCCGGCTCGACGCCGTCATTGAGCCAGTGCCCCTGCCTCCCGCACTCGCGGCCCGGTCCCGGGGGGTCACCGATGATCCGGACAATCCGATGCTCGCGTCCTACGGCGCAAACGTGCTCAAAGGCTGGCTGCGGGCCCACCCCGAGGTCGCCCGGATTCATCACCCGGAACTGGTCCGGACCACCGGGCATGCCTGAACGGCAGCAGCACACCGGCCAGCGTGCCGGGAATGACGAGCCGCCCGGCACGCCCGGCGGCGTCCCCCCCGTTCAGGCCTGTCGCTGTTTCACGGCGCCGGCCAGCGCGGCCAGGCCCTTTTCGAAGTCGGCGCCGACCATTTTGTCCATGTTCATGAACAGGGCGAACACTTTGCCGATGCCCTTGTTCTCCCCGGTCATCGTCCAGGTGACCTGGGTCCCGTCACCGGAGGGCGTGAACGTGAAGGAGGTGGGGTTGACCGCTTTGAAGGGCTTGGTGAATTCCAGACGGATCTTGATGTTGCGCGGCTCGGCCGTGTCCACGATTTCCATGGTGCCGGAGCCGGCCTTGCGGTTTCCGCTCCAGGTGTACTTGGCACCGACGCCGGAGTCGCTGCCGGAGTAGCTCCGTTCCATGGCCGGATCAACGGCCTCCCAAGGGGACCATTTGGTCCATTCGTGGAAGCTGTTGACCAGCGGAAAGATGTCCTGCGCCGGGGCTGGAATGACTGCGCTGCGGGTAACTTCATAAGTAGACATGCGGCAATCCTAGGCGGTGACCGGCCCAACCGGACGCGTGCCCTGCGGGTTCACCCCTTCTCAGCGGTTGCCTCCGTCAGATCGACCACCGGCGAGGCCGCGTTCTTCTTGACGGACTCGACCCCGCCCATGGCACTCGCCTTGGTCTTGTAGCTCTCCGAGGAGGCGATCACCTCGCCGTTGGAGGCCTTAAGCCGGAACCGGAATCCGCCGGACTTGTCTTTGTAGACCTCATACTTGCCAGCCATGGTGCATCCCTGATTTCTCCGTTGTTGTGGCCGGCCGGGGAGCCGGCACGGATCAGATTAGCGCCGCCGCAACCGGCTGACCAGAGTCCTTCGGTTGCCTGGCCCGACCAGGCTCAGGACAGGCCGGTCAGCCCTGCAGCGGGATGACGTCAATTCCCCCGTGCTGATCGGCAACGACCAGAACCCGGGGCGCCGCCACACCCTCCAGTGCGGCCGCCAACCGCTTCTCCTGGGCCCCGGCATGGCCCGCGACGTCCCCACCGGCAACACCAGCACCGGCAAAACCGGCGGCGCCGGCTCCGCCGTCGGCCCGTTTCCAGACCGTGACGCCGGCCCCGGTGACCTCGCCGATGACGCGCCGCAGCGGTGCGGGGTCCGATCCCGCCACGAGGAACACGTGGCCGATGGTTCGCGGACGGACCGGACCGGCCGCGGCGAGCACGGCGCGGTCCTGCCGCCACACGGCAAAGTGGTACCCGAACACGAGTCCCGTGGCGACCAGGAGCCCCAGGGGTGCGCGGATCCGGTCCACGAGGCTTCCCCCGCTGACCTCGCCCAGGACGAACTCGAACATCCGGAACCCGATCACCAGCAGCGTGACCACCGCCACCACCGCGCTCAGGCCGAACACGGCCACCAGGTAGATCCGGCGCGCGTTCAGGCCGGCGCCGGTCGCCGCCGCCTGCTCCACGCGCCGCCACGCAAGCCACCAGACCGGCCCGCCAACCAGGAGTGAGCTGATTCCCGCAAGGAGCAGCGTCCGCGCCCCGGCGCCGGCCAGCGGCGTCGCCGTCATGGCGAGGGCCGAGTTGACGATCACGCCTATCCCGGACGCTGCCGCGACCAGGGCGACGCCGGAGGTCACCAGCCTGCCGCCCTGAAGCGTGGCCTCTGAGCGGCCGCGCGCGACGTTGCGGTGGTAGACCCAGACGAGGCAGCCGATGGCGGCCGCGGACACAGCCGGCGCGAGGGGCTCCAGCAGGAGCTCCAGCGGTTCGGAACGGTCAAACAGCAGGCGAAGGACCACGAAGAGCGCCACGCCGGCTCCGCCCAACGTCAGAACGCCCGCGCCAAGCA
This sequence comes from Arthrobacter sp. P1_B4, assembly GCF_056406555.1. Taxonomy (NCBI): domain Bacteria; kingdom Bacillati; phylum Actinomycetota; class Actinomycetes; order Micrococcales; family Micrococcaceae; genus Arthrobacter; species Arthrobacter sp. P1_B4. The sequence continues at coordinate 38,489 of NZ_JBFTZW010000016.1, read as the reverse complement.
CCCCGACCGTGATGAGCGCGACGTCGGCCAGCCCGGTCCGCAGCCTCCGGCCGCCGTCGTGATTCCAATGCCACCACCAGATAATGGTTCCGCCGACGGCCCAGACCAGGGATTGCAGCGCCGACACCCACCACGGTTTGCCCACCGACACTTCCGTCGCGGCCCCCCGCAGGGCGGCATCCAGCAAGGTGGATAAGGCTGCGACGGCGCCGCCCACGCCCAGCACGAGCCCCAGCACCGAGCCGAGCACCGTAGGGACCCCGGAGAGGTCTGTCGGATTCTTCCGGGGGTCACGCCACATCCACCGGTGCCAGGCCCAGACCGCAGCCCACACCAGACCGGTGGCCAGGGACAGCCGCCACTGAAGGCCCTGCCCGCCGATCAGCGAGGACAGAGCGTTCAGCACGTTGGTGGCCGCGATGAGCAGGGCGAGCAGGTAGGCGCCTGCCAGGTAGAGACCCCAGCCGATGGCGGACCGCTCCTCCGGGTCCTCTAGCCGCCGCCAAACCGCCCACCACAAAAGGGCCGCGAGCGGCCCGCCAATCAGGGCGAACGCCAGCGAGCGCGCGAGCCCGGCGACGTCGTCCGGGGCCAGCTCTGTCCCCGCCACCAGCAGGCGGCCCAGCAGTCCGCTGAGCCCGACGGCGGTTGTCACCACCAGTGCGAACAGCAGCGCGTAGGTGATGAGCCGGCGCACTGTCCCTTGGGCGCTCATTGCTTCGCCTCGCCGGTGCACCCTGCCAGCGGCCAGGGCACGGTGTCGATCAGCCAGCCATTGCCCGCCCGAACGAGATCGAACGCGTCCTCCACCTGGTATTCGGCGCTGCCGAAGGGACCGCCCGGCTCGGACACAGTGATGAGCACCCTCACGTCCGCGGATTCCGGCCGCTCGGTGGTGGACACCAGCGAGACTCGCAGGTTCCGGGCCGAAGGGCGGGCCCCGGTTGTGCACTTGCTCCGGGCGGCCGGCGTCAGGTAGGCGGAGGCGGCCGTCTCATCCCCGGCAATGACGGCTGCGGCATAGCGCTGCGCGACGCCGGCGGGCGTTGACTCGGCCAGGGGCGCGGGCTCCCCGCGGGTGAAGACCACTGCCAGCGCGATGATCACGATCACCGCGATCGCGGCCATGATGGCCAGCAGGGTCCGGCCAGGCCTGGTGCGGCGCGGCTCCCCCGCCTCCCCCGGCTTTTCCGGGCCGGGCTCCTCCGGCGGTCCTTCAGGCGGCGGCCTCATGGCCAAAGTATGGACGCCGTCCAGCGCACGGTCACGATGCCTTTCGTCCCCTTTCCGCGGCGTCCGCGTCGACGCGGCCGAAGCCAGCCACTACGCTCGGAAAATGGGAATCATGCGCAACGCCCTCGCCGCTGCTGTTGTACTGATGGCCGGCCTTCTCGGCGGCGCCCCGGCCGCGCTCGCCACGACGCCGACCGCCGTCGTCGTCGAAGACCGCGCCGGGGTGTTGGACCAGCGGACGCTGCTGCCGGCGGTACAGGCCACCGACTTTTATGAGCCCACCAAAGTTGCGGTGTACACCTATAACGGCACTGCCGCCGACAATCTGAACGAAGAAGTCCTGCGGTTCGCCCGCACCGAACATCCCGAATGGATCAGTGCTGACGGGCAGAAGTGGGCAGACGGACTGTTCATCTTCGCCCTGGATCCGGTGGGCCGGCATGTGGGGACGTACATGGGTGAGGACCGGAAGGTCTCCCCCGAACAGCGCGAGGACATCCAGAACGCCGCCAAAGAGCTGCTTCGCGACGCGCAGTGGACCGAGGGCACCATTGCCGGGATCCGCCGCGGCGCCGAACTCATCAATCAGCCGTGGTACCGTTCCACAGCCTTCCTCGTCACAGCCTGGGCGGCGGTGGCCGCCGCGGTCTGCGCAGCCGCGGCGTGGCTGATCGTGCGGTGGCGGACCCGGGTGTCCAGCCGGAAGGAACTGGCCCGGGGCGACGCCAGCTACGCCAGTGTCAGCATGGACCTGCAGGTGACCGAGCTCAACGCCAGCACCATTCCCGAGTCCTCCCGGTACGGGAGCACGGTGCTGGAAAAACACCGCACGTTCGTGAACCGCTACGGCACGGCCACCGAACTTTCCAACCAGGTACACGCCCTTGGCAGCCGGGACCTGAGCCGCCGGCCCAACCTCAAACTGGTCCGGAGTTACGCCGATGCCGCGGCCGAACTCGACGCCCTGGACGACGTGATCGCCGATACCAATGCCCTGCTCAACCGGGGCTCGTCCTGGGCGGCCGCCTGGGACCGCCAGCTCGCGCCGTTCCGCAACGATCTGGACGGCGTAGAAGACCTGCTCAGCCAGCGCCGGGCCGAGGGAACCTCAGCGACAGCGGTGGCACTGCGGTCCTTCCGCGATGAAAGCCGGCGTAACATGGAGCGCTGGTCGACGGAACTGGCGGACGGCTCCATCACACCCGAAACGGCGCTGGACCGGTTGCGTGACGCCCGGACCCACCTCTCGGAGTTGTTGAAAAGTCACGCCGACACCCTGATCCAGGCCTTTGCCCGCAATGAGAAGGAAGCCGGGCTCATGCGCGAGGAAATGGACAGCGCGCAGGCGGGAACGAAGGCAAGATACGGCCGCACGTACGAGCCGAGCATCCTCGGAACGGTGTACCCGTCCTACTACTTCTTCTCGGTCCCGAGCTTCAACACCGGCTTCAGCAGCGGCGTCAGCAGTGTCAGCAGCGCGCGCGGCGGCGGCACCACCACCGGGTACGGGTCCAGCGGCGGAAGCTTTTCCGGGTCCGGAAGTTCGTCGAGTTTCTAGGGCGCGCTAACGGACTTAGGGCCCGCTCGCGGCCTTTTCGACGGCGAAATCTCCACCGGGGAACATGATCGTCTCGTGGCCGTCGTCGAACCGGACCAGGTACGGCGGCGCACCGTCGGCACCCTTCACTTCAAGGATCAGACCGTGCCGGTCCGTGGATTCGACCGTGGTCCCCCGGATGACGATGCGGTCCCCTGCGACTGCTTTCATGGCGATCACCTGTATCTCTATTGACGCCTGTGTGCCCGAAGATCATTATGGCTCTTATCGGCTGGGGGGCGCTATGGCCTGAGGTTGAGGAGCCGCGCCGTGAACCGTAAATGTGCAGTTGGCCAAGCAGGAAAAGCAGTCAGCACCCTTTTCCCGGTGATCGGTTTCGCGGCAGGACCGCTCCACGACCCGCTCCGTCCCTCCGCCCATCCCGACGGCCCGGGCTGCCGACGACGCCGAAGCTTCACCGACCTTGACGTGCACACTCCTGTGGGGCTTGCGGGGTACCGGCCATGATGCGGGCAATCGTGCGCTGGACGCTGCAGTTCAGGCTCCTGGTCCTGGCAGCAGCCGCGGGAATCCTGGCCTTCGGGCTCACCAGCCTGCCGAGCATGTCCGTGGACGCCTTCCCGGAATTTGCCCCGCCCCAGGTGGAGATCCAGACCGAAGCCCTGGGACTGTCGGCCGCCGAGGTTGAGCAGCTCATCACCTCACCCATGGAAGCCGACCTGCTGAACGGCGTCGCCTGGGTGGAGGCCATCAGGTCCAAATCCGTCCCTGGCCTGTCCTCGATCCAGATGGTCTTTAAGCCGGGGACCGACCTCCTCCGCGCACGCCAGCTGGTCTCGGAGCGGCTGACCCAGGCTCGCGCACTGCCCAATGTTTCGGCGGCGCCCGTGCTGATGCAACCGCTGTCCTCGACCAGCCGGGTCATGATGATCCGGCTGACCTCCAAGGACATGTCGGCCATCGACATGTCCGTCCTGGCCCGCTGGACCATGAAACCCGGGCTCCTGGCCGTGCCAGGCGTCGCCAACGTGGCGATCTGGGGCCAGCGCGACCAGCAACTCCAGGTCCTGGTGGACCCCGCGCAGCTCGAAGCCAAGGGCGTCACGCTGGATGAAATCATCAAGACGACCGGCAACTCCGTGTGGGTCTCGCCACTGAGCTACCTGGAGGCGTCCACACCCGGCACCGGCGGCTTCTTCGAGACGGGACACCAGCGGATCGGTGTCCAGCATGTCCTGCCGATCACCACGCCGGAGGACCTGGGCCAGGTCCCCGTCCAGGGTGCGCCAGGCAATCTCCTGCTCAAAGACGTGGCCACGGTGTCAACAGACCACCAGCCGCTGATCGGCGATGCCCTGCTGAGCAAGGAAGCCGAGTTGTTGCTGGTCATCGAGAAGTTCCCGGAGACCAACACGATGGACGTGACCCGGGGCGTTGACGAGGCCCTGCACGCACTCCAGCCCGGCCTGCCCGGGGTCGCGATAGATACAAGCGTCTACCGGCAGGCGTCCTTTATCGACGAAGAAATCGGGACGCTCGGCGCCGCCCTGCTCGTGACACTGCTGCTCATTGTTGCCCTGTTTGGGGCCTTCTTCCGCTCCTGGCGCACCGCCTTGATCAGCCTGATCACGATCCCGGTGTCGCTGACCGCGGCGGCCCTGGTGCTCGACTGGCGCGGCACCGGGATGAACACCATGGTCATGGCCGGCTTGGTGCTGGCACTGGCGGTCATCGTCGGAGACGTCGCGGAAGACCTCAGCGGCATCGCCCGGGCACGAAGGGCCGAGGCCAAGTCCCGCCGCGAAACGGCCGACGGCGGGACTGAGTCCACGCCGGCACAGGATGGGCAGCCACGTGATTCAGTGATCCCGGGCGCCCTGCGGGCAGCCCGCACGCCAATGCTCTACTCACTGCTGATCATGGCTTTGGCCCTCGCGCCCGCACTGTTCATCCCGGGTGAGAACGGCGCCCTGTTCGGACCCTTGGTGCAGAGCTACCTGATCGCCCTGGTTGTCTCGATGATCGTCGCCCTCACCGTCACGGCCGCCCTCGCGTTCGTCCTTCCCGCGGGTTCCAAGGCCCCGGAGAGGCGGTCCCTCAGGCGGCTTGAAGGCGCCTACGGCGGCTACGTGAAGCGACTGGCAGGGAAAACCCGGTGGGTGTTCGCCGCCGCCGCCGTTGTGGCGCTGGCCGGACTGGCACTCGCACCCCAGCTGGCCGGAACCCATCCCGTGGTGCCCGTCCTGGCGGACAAGACCCTGGTGGTGCACTGGAGCGCGATCGCCGGAACCTCGGACCAGGAAATGAGCCGGATCACCGAGGCGGCGGCCGACGAACTGCGCACGTTGCCGGGCGTGGCCAACGTTGGCGGACACATCGGGCGCGCAATCACCTCCGATCAGGTCGGCGACGTCAGCTCCGGCGAGCTGTGGGTGACCGTGGCCCCCGAGGCGGCCTACGCCGACACGGCCGCCGCCGTCGACCGCGTGATCGCCGGTTATGCGGGCCTGACCAGCAAGGTCTCCACCTACCCGCAGGAACGCATCGACCAGATCCGGGAAGAAGCCGACAGCGGCTTTGCCGTCCGGGTGTTCGGACTCGACCCGGCGATCCTGCGGCAGAAGGCGGCGGAGGTCAAAACAATCCTGGAGCACACGGCCGGGGTGGCTAATCCCCACGTCGACCTGCCCGCCGAACAGCCCATCGCCGAAGTCAAGGTGAACCTCGCCGCGGCCCAAAAGGCCGGCGTCGTCCCCGGCGACGTCCGGCGCGCGGCAGCCGCCCTCCTGCAGGGCATTGAAGTCGGCAACCTGTACGAAGAGCAGAAAGTCTTCTCCGTCATCGTCAAGGGCGCCGCGGCCACCCGCAGCAGCCTGGACAGCGTCCGCAACCTGATCATCGACACCCCCAACGGCGGGCACGCCCGCCTCGGCGACGTCGCGCAGGTGACCATGGTCGGGAATGAATCCGTGATCCTGCACGATGACACCTCGCGCCGCATTGACGTGAAGGCTGACATCCAGGGTCGCCCGCTGGGCGACATCCAGCGTGACATCAACGCGGCCCTGCAGCAGATGCAGTTCCCGATGTCCTACCACGCCGAGATCCTCACCCAGTACGCCCAGCAGCAAAGTAATTACCAGTGGCTCTGGCTGCTCGCGGCAGTCGCCGCAGCCGGCATCCTGGTGCTGCTGCAAACGGCGACGGGGAGTTGGCGGCTCGCCGCCCCGCTCTTCCTGGGCCTGATCCTGGCACTGTCCGGCGGCGTGCTGGCCGCCCAGGCCACCGGGGGCGTCAACGCCCTGGTCGCCCTGGTCGCCTTCGCCGCAGTCCTTGGTATCGCCGTCCGCGGCGCCCTCCTGCTGGCAAGCCACGTACGGGACCTGCGGGCAACCGATGCTGAAGCGCCCTGGCCCGCGCTGGTGGTCCGCGGAAGCAGGGAGAGGCTGGGACCCGTCCTGATGTCCACCGTGATCACGGCCCTGGTGCTGTTGCCCCTGGTCCTGCTGGGCGGCGTCGTCGGAGCGGAAATCATCCTGCCGCTGGCCGTGATCATCTGGGGAGGCCTGCTGACAACTTCCTTCTTCACCCTGTTTGTCGTGCCCGCTGTGCTGCTTCGGTTCGAGCCGCAGCAGGCACCCGGCGCGCCGGCCGGCCCGGGCACCGCTGCACCAACTGAAAGCCGGGATGGGTCATGAACTCCACACCTTCGCCGCGGGGCAACAAGGTCGCGGTTTTCATCACTGCATTGATCGTGACGGCGTTCACGGCGCTCTCCGCTACAGGTTGCGCCCAGGCACCGGAGGCCGCACCGTCCGAAGGCGAACCGGCGGCGATCGCTGAAGTCCCGGGCACGGACCTTCACCGGCTCACCCTCACCGACCACGCCGTCGAACGGGTTGGGATCGCGACAGCGGTGATTGCAGTGGATCCCAAGACCGGGAAGCTCACTGCCCCCTACGGGGCCATCCTGTACGACAGCTCGGGCAAGGCGTGGGTCTACACCAACCCTGAGCCCCGGGTCTATGTCCGCCAAGCGATCACGGTCCAGCGCATCAACGGCGACGTTGCCGTCCTGACGGACGGGCCGCCGGCAGGGACCGTCGTCGTCACGACAGGTGCCGAGGAACTTCTCGGGACCGAATTCGATACGGCCGAGTGACATGCGCTGGCTCATCGGGATCAGCCTCCGTTTCAAGACGGTTGTTGTCGCCCTCGCGTGCGCCGTGATGCTGCTCGGTTCCCTGCAGTTGGGCGCCGCATCCGTGGATGTCTTCCCGGAATTCGCCCCGCCGCGCGTCGAAATCCAGACCGCATGCCTCGGGTTGACCGCCCAGGAAGTCGAAGAGCTCGTCAGTGTGCCGATCGAGGCCGCCGTGAGCGGCATGCCGGGCCTGGACGAGATACGGTCCAAGTCCGTGCCCCAGCTGTCCTCGATCGTGCTGCTCTTCCATCAAGGCACTGACCTGCTCAACGCCCGTCAGCTCGTCTCGGAACGGATGGCGTCGGTGACCGCGGCGCTGCCGACGTGGGCGGCCCCGCCGGTGATGCTGCAGCCGCTGTCCGCGACCAGCCGCGTGATGAAGATCGGGATGACGTCGTCGGAACATTCGCTCATCGAAATGTCCATGCTGTCCTACTGGACCATCCGGGCCCGTCTGCTGCGGGTCCCCGGGGTGGCCAACGTGGCCATCTGGGGCGAGCGGCTCCAGATGCTGCAGGTCCAGGTGGAGCCTGACAAGCTCAAGGCCCAGAACGTCTCCCTCAACCAGGTCATGGAAGTCACCGCCGGCGCCCTCGACGCCGGGCTGCTGAAGTACTCGCCGGGACGCTTCATCGGCACCGGCGGCTTCATTGACAGTCCGACCCAGAGGATGGGCGTCCGCCACGTCCAGCCGATCCAGACGCCCGCGGATCTGGCCCAGGTGACGATTCGGGAAAAGGACGGCGTGGCGCTGCACCTGGGCGACGTTGCCCAGGTTGTCGAGGACCATCAGCCGCTGATTGGTGACGCCGTGATCAACAACGGTCACGGGCTCATGCTGATCGTCGAGAAGCTGCCTTGGGGCAACACACTGGACGTGACCAAAGGCGTGGAGGAGGCCCTCCACGAGCTGCAGCCGGGCCTGCGCGGCATCAACTTCGACACCACGATCTTCCGGCCCGCCAGCTTCGTCGAGGAGGCGATCTCCAACCTCAGCATCGCGCTGTTGCTGGGCTGCCTGCTGGTGGTCATGATCCTCGTCGCGTTCCTCTTCCAGTGGCGCACGGCCCTGATCAGCATCATCGCCATTCCGTTGTCCCTGCTTACAGCCGCACTGGTGCTTTACTTCACGTCCAGCTCCATCAACACGATGGTCCTTGCGGGGCTGGTCATTGCGGTGGGCGTCGTGGTCGATGACGCGATCATCGACGTCGAGAACATCATGCGCCGCCTGCGGCAGCGACGCGCCCGGGGCAGTGACGAATCTGCGGCATCGGTGGTCTTGAAAGCCTCCCTGGAGATGCGCAGCCCGATCGTTTACGCGACCCTGATCATTGTGGTCGCCGCCGTACCGATCTTCTTCCTGGACGGTCTGACCGGCGTCTTCTTCCGGCCGCTGGCCGTCTCCTACACCCTGGCTGTCCTGGCCTCGATGTTCGTGGCGCTGACAGTGACGCCGGCTCTTGCCCTGATTCTGCTGGGCAACGCCAAACTCGAAGAACGCGATGCGCCGCTGGTCCGGGTGCTCAAACGCGGCTACCACGCCGCCCTGTCCAAGGCCATGAACCGGCCCCGGTTCGGCTACGCGGGCTTTGGCGTGCTGGCGGTGGTGGGTTTGGTCCTCGCTCCCCTGATGGGTTCTTCCCTGTTCCCCACGTTCAAGGAACGGGACTTCCTGATGCACTGGATCTCCGAACCGGGTACGTCTGCCGCCGAAGAATTCAGGATTTCCCAGCGCGGCTGTGAGGAATTCCTCAAGGTCCCCGGCGTCCTGAACTGCGGCACGCACATCGGGCAGGCATTTGCCGCGGACGAGATCGTCGGTGTCAATGCCGGCGAACACTGGATCAGCATCGACCGCCACGCCGACTACGACGCGACAGTGGCCGCCGTGGAGGACGTGGTCAACGGCTACCCGGGGCTGCACCGTGACGTCCAGACTTATCTGAAGGAGCGGATTGAAGAGGTCATCACCGGCGCCAGCGAACCCATCCTGGTCCGGGTCTACGGAGACGACCTCAATGTGCTCCGGGAACAGGCGCAACGGGTCAAGACCATCATGGACTCGATTGAGGGCACCGAGGACCCGCATGTGTCCCTCGAGGTGGAAGTCCCCCAGATTGCCGTGACGGTTAATCTGGCCGCGGCGCAGAAGTACGGCCTCAAACCGGGCGATGTCCGGCGCGCGGCCGCGACACTCGTGGCAGGCGAGGAGGTCGGCGACGTCTTCCGGGACGGCCGGGCCTACGACGTCCAGGTCTGGAGCACCCCGGCCACCCGCTCCTCCGTCACCAGCATCGAGGATCTGCCCATCGATACGCCCAGCGGAGCGCGGGTGCGCCTCGCCGACGTCGCGGACGTGAGCCTGCAGGCTACGCCGAACCAGATCGACCGCACCAACGGATCCCGCCGCGTCGAGGTGGGATCCTTCCTGGCCAACGGTGCGGACATGGGAACAGTGGTCGGTGAGTTGAAATCGCGGCTGGAGAGCCTGGAGCTCCCCACCGGCTACAGCGTGCAGCTGCTCGGCGAATACACCGAACGCGAGGCGGCAACGAACCGCCTGATGATCTACTCCGCGGCGGCACTTGTCCTGATCCTCCTGCTGCTGCAGGCGTCCTTCCGCAGCTGGCGGCTGGCCGTCCTGTCGCTGCTGACGCTGCCGGTCGCCCTGGTGGGCGGGGTCATAGCCGCCTACATGACCGGCGGCGTCCTGTCCCTCGGGTCCCTCGTTGGCTTCCTCACGGTGATGGGGATCGCCGCGCGCAACGGCATCCTGCTGATCAACCACTGCCAGCATCTGGAAACCTTTGAAGGCCAAACCTTCGGCCGCGACCTGGTGATGCGCGGGGCGGCGGAGCGGCTCTCGCCCATCCTCATGACCACCCTGGCCACCGGGCTTGCCCTGGTACCCCTGGTTGTCATGGGCAACATCCCGGGCCATGAAATTGAACACCCCATGGCCGTGGTTATCCTGGGCGGCCTGGTCACCTCCACCTTGCTCAATCTGTTCATCGTGCCCTCGCTCTATCTCCGGTTCGCCAAGTCCAGGAAGACCAGGGAGAAGGAACGCGCTGCCGCCGGGCCGGTGTCCGTCTAGCCGGTGTCCGTCTAACAGCGGCTGGCGTCAGAACCTCAACCCATCAGAACAGGGCGGCGGTCACAGTCCGGGTGAGCTGCTGAATGATCTGGGTGCGGGGGCCCATATCGGAGTAATTCCTGCCGCGGGTGTACACGACGAACACGAAGGCCCGGCCGTCCTTGTCCAGGACGGCCGCGTCATGCAGGTTTCCGAACAGCAGTCCGTACTTGTGGTGAACCCCTACTCCGGGCGGAACCGCCGGCGGGATCAGTGTCTCAAAGTTGGTGTTCTGCATATAGGACAAGAGCTGGGCGGTGTTGCGGGCATTGAGCAGCTGTCCCGTGTAGAGCAACTGGAGGGTCCTCGCCATTTCTGCGGGCGTCAGAAGGTTGACCGTGCGGTCGTAGGTGATCCCGATCGAGGCGGCGTAATCCGTGATGCCCCGCGCGCCGACCGCCCGCAGGATCAGCGCCCACGAGTCGTTGTTGCTCTGCTGGACCATCCGGCGGATCTGGGTTCCGGCCGTCGAGTTGCCCATGGGGGCGGTCAGCGAGGCGCGGCCGGTCTCAACGAGGTGGTAATACGCCGACGCGGCCAGAATCTTTGCCGTGCTGGCGGCCACAAACTTGTCCTGGATCCCATAGCCGTGGACCACGCCGTCGGAGACATCGATCAAGGACACCCCCAGGGCATAGGCACTGTTGGCCGCGATGATCCCGTTGATCTGGCTGTCCAGTTCCGGGTCAATGGCCGGGACCGCGACGGCAGGCACGGCGGGGATCTCAGCGGGCTTCCCGGCGGCCGCCGAGACGGCGCCGGCCGCGGGCGAAGCAGTAGTTGGCGAAGCAGTTGCGGGCAGGTCAGACGCAGGCGGAACGGTCCGGCCGGCATCCGTGACCGGCGCCGGCGGCGTCGCTGCAGCGGCCGGCGGGTCAACGGGTAGCGCCGCCTGGACGCCTGCATAGACGCCGGCACCCACAAGGGCAAGTGCGACGGCGGCCGCCGTCAGATACTGTCGCCGGGTCCTTCCCGCACGCCGGGCGAGGGACCGCGGACCGGGCCGGGAACCGTCGTTGGCCCGGTGCCCGCCGGAGCGGTAGTGGCGCGGCGCCGGCTCAGGCTTCGGGACCGGCCCCGTGCTGTTGTTCGAATCGTTCGCAGGCATCATGCTTCCCCGAAGGTGACTGACCGCGGTGGGGCCATAGACTTCCAGCATTCTTCCCCCTGGCGGCTTCCCGCGCAAGGGTACGGCTCCGGGAAAAAGTGGGTCTGCCCTCCGAAGCAGCGGCGTACGCTGGTGAAAACGTAAGGAGCGGCGATGCGCAAAATCATCCTGGCCAGCAGGTGTCCCTCGACGGATTCTTCGAGGGCCTGGACCGCGACATTAGCTGGCACATGGTCGACGACGAGCTGCACCGCCATTTCAACCAACAGCTCAGCACCATGGGTGCCTTCCTTGACGGCCGCGTCACCTACGAGCTGATGGAAGAGTTCTGGCCCACCGCGGACCAGGACCCGGCCGCCGGCTCAGTGATGGCCGAGTTCGCCCGGATCTGGCGGGACATGCCCAAGATCGTCTACTCCCGGACGCTGACATCTGCCGCCTGGAACACCACCGTGGTCCGGGAGGTGGTGCCGGAAGAAGTGCTGGCCCTGAAAGAGCAGCCGGGCGGGGACCTGGCCCTGGGCGGGGCAGAACTGGCCGACACCTTCCGGCGGCTCGGGCTGATCGACGAATACTGGCTGTACGTCCATCCGGTCCTGATCGGACGGGGCCGGCCCCTGTTCAAGGCTGCGGACAGCATGGCCCAGCTCCGGCTGCTGGAGACGCGCGCCTTCGGCAACGGGGTGGCGCTGTTGCGCTACGCCGCGTAGCCGGCACGGAGCAGCCGGGCTTGCGGCACACCGCTGCGGCCGGCGACGCGTCACTTTCTTAAGCGTTTCTTAACGGGCTGGCGGAAGAGTGGGAGTCGTCGCCTGTCCGGGCGCCCTTGTCCCGAGCCGGAGGATCCCATGACTGGACCTGCCCCTGTTAAGAGCGATGCGCCGCTGGGCGGTGCTGGAGCACTCAGCCGAAGTGGAGCACCAAGCCGTCCCGACGCCGTGCGCCCCGCCGCGGGTCCCGGGCTGTGGGCCCTCCCCCAGGTCCGCCACTGGTTAGTGCTGGGCGTCCTGCTGTCGGCCGCCGTTGTGGCACTGGGCCTGGCGGCGCAGCTGACACCCGGCTTCAGCGCCGCCGAGATCGGGGTCGATCAGGACCTGAGCCAGCACCACGCCGCCGCCCTGACCGCCGTCGCGATGGCGCTGAATGTCGTGTTTGGCCCGGTGGCGGGTCTCGCGCTGATCGGCGCCGCGGCGCTGTACATCTGGCTGTTCCGCGGCGGCCTGGCCAAGGCGATTGCCTTCGGCCTCGTGGCATCATCCGGCTGGGTGGCAAGTGAATTCTTCAAGCTCCTCGTGGCCCGCCAGCGGCCCAGCCCTGCCCTGCTGTTCGATCCCCTGGCTCCGGAAACGGGTTCCAACAGCTTCCCGAGCGGCCACGTGTCCTTTGCTGTGGCACTGGGATTCGCGGTGTACTTCCTGGCCCGTGGAACCCGCTGGGCCAAGGTCACGGCCGTCGCGGCGTGGTTCCTGGCCCTCGTCGTAGCCTGGTCACGGCTTTACATCGGCGTCCACTACCCCACGGATGTCGCGGCGTCGTTCCTGGCCTCGAGCGCAGCCGTGGTCGTGCTCGCGGGACTGTGGAACCGTCTCGCGCCACGGATAGCGGAGCGGATCCGGGCCCGTTCGGGCAGCCGGCCGCTGGGCGCCGAGGAGAAATGAGAATGCCCGTCCTGGACGTTTTTGCCTCCCTTCCGGCCGTCCACGCCGCCGGAACATTGTCCCTGCTGGACCCGGCAAGCCTGCTCGCCGGGTTGGGCCCGGCCGCACTGGGTGTGATCGCCGTGATGGTCTTCATCGAATCGGGCGTGCTCTTTCCCTTCCTGCCCGGCGACTCCCTGTTGTTCACCGCAGGACTTCTGCACCAGCAGCTGCAACTGACGTTGCCAGTGCTGATCGGCGTCGTCACCGCGGCCGCGGTCGCCGGGGACCAGGTCGGCTACATGCTCGGACGGAAATTTGGCCGGCGATGGTTCAAGGACGACGCCCGGATCCTGAAGACAGCGCACCTGACCACCACGGAGGACTTCTTCCGCCGCCACGGCGGGGCCGCCGTCGTGCTGGCCCGCTTCGTCCCCATGGTCCGGACGTTTGCTCCGCTGACCGCCGGGACCGCGCGCTATGACTGCAAATCCTTCACCCTGTGGAATATCACCGGCGCCGTCGCCTGGGCGGCCTCCGTGACGATGCTTGGCACCTGGCTGGGGCATTTTGACATCATCGCCAGGAACATCGACGCCATCGTCGTGGCCATGGTGCTCGTCTCCGTCGTGCCGGGGGTGGTGCAGCTCCTCAAACGCCGCCGGAACTCCCGCCGCGCCGCCGCAGCCGCAGACAAAGCCGCCGGCGACACGGCAGAAGAACCTGGGGCCGGACTGCGGACTGAGGAAATGGCCGCGGAAGAATAGCTGACATGACCTCCACTGACCTTCCGTCCCTGCTGCTCGTCGAGGACGACGCCGTCCTGGGACCGCTCATCGCCGAGCTCCTGGACCCGGACTACCGGATCCAGTTGGTCACCAACGGCCGCGACGGCCTCCACCACGGGCTGACCGGGAGCTGGGACGTCATGGTGGTGGACCGCGGGCTGCCCGCCATGGACGGCATCGCCCTCATCACGGCTTTGCGGTCGAAAGGCATTGCCACGCCCATCCTGATCCTGACCGCGCTGGGCGATGCCGACGAAAAAGTCAGGGGCCTGGACGCCGGCGCCAACGATTACGTGACCAAGCCGTTCGACGCCGGCGAACTGGCAGCACGCCTGCGCGCACTGACGCGGACTTTCACTCCCCCGGCCCCGACACCGGTGGCGATCGGGGACTGGGAACTGGATCCAACGCAGCGCTCCGTCCGTTCTGTCTACGGGCAAACGGTGTCACTGACCGCAAAGGAAGGCCAGCTGCTGGCAGCCCTTGCCGCGGAACCGGACCGCGTCTTCACCCGGGATGAGCTCCTCGCGGCGTGCTTCCACGCCTCGGAACAGCCCGGCGTGATCGATACCTATGTTCATCACCTGCGCCGGAAGATCTCCAAAGCCGTGATCCGCACGGTGCACGGCCTCGGATACCAGATCGGCGAAGCCCATGAGTGACGGCTTGCCGGCCGGCGGAAATCCGGACCACTCCATCCTGCGCAAGGCTTCCCTCAAGGTCGCGGTGCGGATCAGTGCTGCGTGCGCGGTCATGGTTCTCGGGCTGCTCGCCGCCACGGCACTGTACCTCACGAACCAACTGGCCCATCCTGAAGTGCCGGGCTCGGCGACGGCCGGGACGGCCTACACCTACCTGGATTCCAAGGATGTCCTCGAAGCCATGATCATCGCCGGGGTAGCGGGAATCCTGCTGGCCGGCATCGTCGGGTGGCTCAGCGCGCGCAGCGCGATTCGTCCCCTCAGTGATGCCCTGGCAAGGGAGCGGCGTTTCGTCCAGGACGCCAGCCACGAATTGCGCACGCCATTGACCATCCTGGACACCAGGATCCAGCTGGCCCAGCGCAACACTGTGCCCGGCTCCAGGCAAAGCCACGACCTGGCCCGGATCCGGGAGGACGCCGCGACGCTGACAGGGATTGTCAACGAACTGCTCCTCGCGGCAACCGCGGAGGCCCCGGACCGCTCCGCGCCCCCTGCCGACCTCGCCGACGCTGCCGCCAGCGTCGCCGGCAGCCTCCAGCAGGTGGCAGAGCAGCGGCAGGTGCGCCTGGAATTCTCTGCCGCTGCCCGGCCGCTGGCCCGGATCGAGAAGAATGCGCTGCGGCGTGCCGTGCTGGCCCTGGCGGACAACGCGCTGGCCCACACGCCTCCGGGCGGCCGCGTGTCCATCACGACCTCAATCGAGCAGAAGCGCGCCGTGATCACGGTGGCGGACTCCGGGACCGGAATCACCGGCGTCGATCAGGCCCGGATCTTTGACCGGTTCGTGCGGACGGCCGGCACCGGCACCTCACAGGGACAGCGGAGCTTTGGCATCGGCCTGGCCCTGGTCCGGGAGATTGCCGTCGCGGCCGGGGGCACCGTCGAGGTGGCCGCGACGGGCGGCGAGGGAACCGTCATGAAATTGACGCTTCCGCTCATGGGCAGCGGGAATCCCTGAGGACCCTGCGCCGGGGAAAGCTATGCCATCGGGATCCCGGAGCCCCGAATGCGGAGACAGGAAAGACCGGCGGTCGAGTTGCCCCCAAGGGAACTCGAGCGCCGGTCTTTCCGGACTGTCTGGCCCCGGGTCGGGGCCGTGCGGCTTAGGCGCGGACGAACGTCACGCCGCCGGTCGCGGTGAGCCAGGACAGCGGGTGGACCATGGTCTGGTTCTTGCCGTTCATGCCGCCACTGACCACCTGGCCGTTGCCGGCGTAAATGCCGACGTGGCCGGACTGGACCACCATGTCACCGGGCTGCGGCGTCGCTACAACGGTTCCAAGGCCAAGGAACGCGCGGGGACCGATGTCGCCAACGGGCTTACCCGCGGCGCCAAGGGCCTTTTCCACCATGGCAGTGCAGTCCTGGGTGATGCCCACCTGGCTGTAGGCGGCCGAGAGCATGATGGCGTTGCGTCCGCCCGCGGGCGCCGCGGCCGGCGCTGCTGCCGGAGCTGCTGCCGGAGCGGCCTGCACCTGGATGACCGGCTTGGCCGGAGCCTTGGGCGCCGCCGCCGGGGCTGCAGTGGGAGCCGGAGCCGGCGCGACGGGCTGTTCGATGACCGGCGCGGCAACAGAATCCACTGCGGGGCGCTCGAAGCTGATCTTGACGTTTGAATCGGCACTGACGGGGGCACTGACCTGTCCGGCGATGTCGACGTTCGACGCCGGAGCAGAGTCACGCTGCACGGGGGCGGTGGCGGCGTTGGCCGCCATTCCGCTGGTCAGGACCAGGCCGGATGCGGCGGCGAGGACGGCGGCATGGCGCGCAAAAGTATTGACTGAAGTCATGAAAAATGTAGCCTCTCCCAATGCCTGCGAGGTGAGCTGTCGGATTCGGATGGGAGGCACCCGGCCRCACTCCCGGGCCCGTCGTTGCGGGCACTGTGCGGCTTCACCCCAAGACCTGCATATCAGCAGGTCAAAAGTGGTTTCCCCGTCTCTGCCGGACGTTGATGCGAGTTACCCCCGGGCCGCGGCAGAGTTAGGCAATCGGCTGGGGAGCGCCCGTATCGGAGACAACAGGCACTCATCAACCGTAGCGCGAACCGCACCCGAAAGTCACATTCAGGTAACGGAGCCATGATGCCGGGCCGCAATTTGCCCATAGGGCGGCGCCGTTTCCGAACATAGGATGATGCCATCAGCACCACCGGAAGCGGAGGCCCGAAAATGAACAGCCATTGTGTCGCCATCTGCCAGTTGAGCACTCAGCCCCAAGAGGATTTCGACGTCAACACCGAGCTGCTGATCCTCGACGGCGGGGACGTCCACGTGAGCACCTGGGACGCGGAACCGCGCGACGGGGGTTTCGACGAGCACATCCTCAATGACCGGGTGGACGCGCTCGGGTACATGGTTGTCAACGACTGGGCCTTCCTGGACGGCAAGGCCTACGCGGTGGTGGAACGGCGGTCAGGCCCGGCGCCGGCCGGCCGCCGCGAACCGTGACCTTCCTGTCCCTGGCGCTGATCGCCGTCATCGCCCTGGCTGGCCCCCTGCTGGCCCTGCCGGCGCGCTGGCACTTGCCTGTCATGCTGGGTGAGCTGCTGGCCGGCATCGCGATCGGGCGCTCAGGGCTGGCCCTGGTGGACCCCGCGGACCCGACGTTCACCCTGCTGGCCAATATCGGGTTTGCGCTGATGATGTTCGTGGCAGGCACCCACGTTCCCGTGCGGGATCCGCACATCCGTGGCGCCCTCGGCAAAGGCTCCCGCCGGGCGATGGTGGCCGCAGCGGCAGCGGTGGTGGTCGGAACCGGCATCGGACTGCTGTTCGGGACTGGACATGCTCCCCTCTACGTCGTGCTGCTGGCGTCCTCGTCGGCAGCCCTGGTGCTTCCAATCGTCGATTCCCTGCGCCTCGGCGGGCCAGATGTCGTCGCTATGACAGCGCAGGTGGCAATTGCCGACACAGCCTGCATTGTGGCGTTGCCGCTCCTGGTGGATCCGCCCCACGCAGTCCAGGCGGCGCTGGGTGTCCTCGCGGTGACCGGGTGCGCGGTAGTGCTCTTTGTCGGCTTGCGCTGGCTGGAGCGCCAAGGAATCCGTCGGCGCGTGCACCGGCTCTCGGAAAGCCGCAAGTTTGCCCTGGAGCTACGGATCCAGCTGGCCGTGCTCTTCACCCTGGCCGGTGTCGCGACGTGGAGCAATGTGTCTGTGATGATGGCAGGCTTTTCTTTCGGCCTGGTGATGGCTGCGGTCGGCGAACCGCGGCGGCTGGCCCGGCAACTGTTCGCGCTCAGCGACGGCTTCCTGGGTCCGCTCTTCTTCGTGTGGCTGGGTGCATCGCTGACGCTCAAGGACCTGGCCGGGCACCCGGACATGATGGCCCTCGGCCTGTTGCTGGGGGCCGGGGCCCTGCTGGCGCACGCCGACCTGGCTTTCCTGGGACTCCCGCTGTCGCTGGGGGTGTTGTCAGCGGCGCAGCTTGGCGTACCGGTGGCTGCGGCGAGCATCGGCACGCAGCTTCAGGTCCTGCTCCCAGGCGAGGCCGCGGCCCTGCTGGTGGGAGCGCTTGTCACCATAGCCGCGAGCGCAGTCGCCGGGTCACGGGCGGCGAGGACTTTCGCGGTCCCGGCAAATGCTGGCGGCAAGTCCGGAAATTCCGGCAGCGCCGTCGAGCAGGGCGATCCGGGGGGTCCGACGGCCTGACAGTCCGAATGTCTACATGCCCGGACCAAAGCCGAGCCGGCGGCGAAGGTTCGGATCGTCATTCTCCAACGGATGTGAATTGCAGCTCCGGCCTCCGCTTTGCCATCTCTGCCAGGACCCGGGAGACGGCATCCCGGACAGCCGTGCCGTCGGCGTCGAACATGCCGCCCGGTTCGCCGAGCACCGCGTTGGCGTGCCGGACGAACCTGTCCCAGTCCCCCGCGCCCGCGCGCAGCGCCAGCAACGGCGAGAGAAGCGCGGCCCGGCGCAGCCAGGCATCGGGCTCGCGCACCCACCGGTCCAGCACGCTGTCGGCCCGCACCCTGGCCAGAACATCGAGTCCGTCCACCAGGGGTCCGACGACGTCGACGGCGAGCGGATCCACAAGGTCCCGCACCCGCGCCTGCCGGATGAAGCCCTCCAGCCGGGTGAGGTCGGAGTTGGTCAGCAGCTTCACGTTGGCCTGGAGCAGGACCACGGCGGCCAGCCGGCGCTCGAAAACCGGCGCAGGCCCCCGGCCGGAGCCTCCGGGCCCGGAGCCCCACAGTTCGGAACTCAGCAAAGTGACCTCATCGCGGGACAGCCCGGGATAGCGGCGGCCGGCATCCCGGACCGTGCCGCGCACGGCGCCCACGGACGTGCCGTAGAACCGGAGGCCGCTGCCCGCCGGCTCCGTTTCCAGCCGCGCCTGAAGCTGCTCAGCGCGGCGCCCGGAAGCTTCGCGCTGCAGCGAGAGGTCGATGAATTCGCCGGCATCACTCACCTGCCCATTCTTTCCCCTCGCGGCTCCCGGCGGAAACGCGGTGCCAAGCCGTCCTGGGCGGCGGGCCCGGACCATCTGCCTAGACTGAACTGGCAAGCCTCCGATCGAAAGCGGTTTACGCAACCATGCACACCAAGCTGACACTCGCCATCGCACTTTCCGCCATGACGCTGGGGGTGGCAGGGTGCGCCGCCCCTGCGCCATCTACCGCACCGTCGCCTGAGTCACCTGCGGCATCCGCGGCGCCGGCCCCTGATTTTGCTTTAGACATCACGGGGGCGCCCGGCCGGATCACCCAGGCCGGCCTCACGGTGCTGACGGCGGAGGGCAACGTGGACCACTATCACGCACATCTGGACGTGCTGAAGGAAGGCAAGCCCATCGCGGTGCCGGCAAATATCGGCATCACCGCCGGAGCTGACCACAGGGCCAACGGCATCTCAGCACTGCACACCCACGACACCACGGGCGTGGTCCACATCGAGTCACCCACCGCCGGCCAGGCCTTCACCCTCGGGCAGCTCCTGACGGAGTGGGGCGTCCTCGGTGGCACCGGCGCCCCCGGCACCGGTGGGGGTTCGCTGGAAGGCTGGACCGTTTACGTGAACGGCCGGAAGTTCGACGCCGGGATCCGGGACCTCCCGTTCAAGGCGCACGACGAGATCGTCTTGTCCTACGGCACCGCGCCGGCGACGATCCACGCTTCCTACGATTTCCCGCCCGGAGAGTGAGGTGACCGGAGAGTGAGGTGGCCGGAGGCGACGGCGGGCGGCATGCCCGTACCTGCGACGCCACGGGCCCGGTGGCAGACTCAGCCCGTCAGCTCGCCCCGTTTGTCGAGAAGGTACTGGCCTCGACGGGTGCCAGGAAAGTTAATCTCGTGGGCCACAGCCAGGGCGGCATGATGCCGCGCTACTACCTCGGATTCCTTGGAGGCGCGGACAAGGTGAACCACCTTGTGGGCATCGCCCCGTCCAACCACGGAACCCGCGGGCTCATCACGCCGACACCGGACGCCGTTCCGCCGGCCACCTCAGTGGGAGGGTCGAATTGCCAGGCCTGCGCCGACCAGCAGGCTGGTTCTCCGTTCCTCACCGAGCTCAACTCCATTGGCGACACGGTTCCCGGTCCGGCCTACACGGTGATCTCCACAACGCACGACGAGGTGGTGACGCCCTACCCCAGCCAGTTCCTCGCCGGCCCGGCCCAGCAGGTCACCAATATCACCATCCAGGACAAGTGCCCGGCAGACGTGATTGACCACGACCAGGCGCCCAACGACCCCGTCACCCAGCGTCTCGTGTCCGACGCTCTTCGTCAGCCGGCCGGCCGCCCGGGCAACCCGGCATATCAGCCCAGCTGCGTGTAGCGCGGCACCCCGGGCGGAGGCGGCGTGCGGAACGTCATGCATCCGGGAGGTTTGCGGGCCGAGGTAACGGTCCGGTAACGTTGGCCGCTGGCCGCGAGGCCCGGCCCGAATGCAGGGCCCCGGACCGCCCCTTTGCAGGGCCCCGTTGCGCCGTTCGGCGTCTGCTCGCCCCTGCCTTGCGGCAGGGGCCGGATGAAACTTCCCGCATTATCCGCCGCCCTGGCAGCGTCGATTGTGCGTGCCAGCCACGAAAGCCCGGAGGGGTCCGTTGTTCAATAAAACACCGCTGTTCAATAAATCAACGTTCAAAGATGCACGGCCGAAGGCACGCTCCACGGCACCACAGCTGAACAAAGTAGCGATTGCTCTGAGCCTGGGCGCACTGTCCCTGACCGGCTGCAGCGCCGGACCCGCGACGGGCGCCGCAGCAGTTTCACCGGCCACCGGGGCCGCGCATTCCGCTGCGGACTCCACGTCCTCGGCGGCAACCCAGGCCGCGCATCCTGCCGCGAAGGCCACGGCCCCGGTGGCCGCAGCGCCGAAGCCGGCGGTCCCCTCGGCCCCCAAGCCTGCCACCGGTACCGCCGGCCCACCTGCGGCTCCCGGAGCCGATGCGGCACCTGCACGGGCCGCCGCGCCTGTTGCTTTGGCAGCTGGCGCCCAAGCGGCAGCCGCTCCGGCGCCGACGGCTGTAACGGCGCCCGTCGCTGCCCAGGCCGCCGTCGCCGCGACCGGCGACGGTTCCCAGGCCGCCACGGCACGGGGCTGGGGTGCGGTTGTCGCGGGTGACGAGTTCTCCAAGGCCGGCGCCCCCGACTCCACCAAGTGGAGCGTCTTCAAGGGATCCGGACATGCCGGCAACGGTGTCAGGAGCCCGCAGGCCTGGTCGGTTGCCAATGGCGTGGCCACGGTCAGCGGCGACTCGGCCGGCACCACGGGCGGCATGTCGGCCAAATTTGCCCAGCAGAAATACGGCAAGTGGGAGACGCGCATGCGGACCAACGCCCGGGACCCGGAGTACCACCCCGTGCTGATCCTGTGGCCCAACAACAACACCTCCCCCAACTGTGCCGAGATCGACTACGCCGAGGGCAGCACCAACACCGCACAGATCAAGTTCTTCCTGCACTATGCCTGCGGCGGCTCGAACTTCCAGACCACGGCGGCCAAGACGATCGACACGACGCAATGGCACAACTATGCAGTCGAGTGGACCCCGGCCGGCATCACCGGTTACATCGACGGCGTGAAGACCTTCTCGGACACGAACCCCGCGCACCTGCCCTCCGTGGGCATGCACCAGACACTGCAGCTGGACTGGTTCCCCGACGGGTCGGCCACCAAGCCTTCACAGATGCAGGTCGACTGGGTCCGCGTCTACAAGTAGGACCGGCAAATCGCCAGGCAGCCCCGCGCCGTATTGCGGCGCGGGGCTGCCTTGGTGTTGGCCGAGGACGCGCCGCTACAGGCGGCAGGACTCAAACCCCTTGAAGTTCCCGGGCGGCTACCGCTGAGACCAGCATTGACCCGGCCGCCGTCACGGCGTCGATCACCGGAACCCCGAGCCGGCGGCGGAGCACGTCCGCCATGCCGATGCTGCTCAGGCCCGTGCTGGCCTGGACGATCATGTCGGCGCCGGCGTCAACCAGCATGTGGGCCGCGGCGAGGGCGTCGAAAATCCCGGCAGGCATGAGGAACGCGTCGGGTGTTTCGATCCTTCCCTGCCCGTCAATGAGCAGCATGCGTTCGCCCAGTGCATCCGAGATCGGGCCCGGTACGTGTGCGCCGAGACCCAAAACTCCAATCCGGCCGCCGAAGGTCAGAGCCGCGGCCGCGGCTGCGGAGCCCGCCCCGATGACCGGGATATCCACGGCTGCCCGGGTGGCGGCCAGCCCGGGGTCGGAGGCGCAGCTGATAATCAGGGCGTCAGCATCCCCCGCCATGACCCTCGCCAGCCGGACAACCTTGGGGGCCGCAGATTCGAGCGACGCCTGGTCGTAGACGCCGGACGGCTGGTCCGGAATACAGCGGGATGTGACGGTAAATCCGAATGCTTCCTGGAGGAGTTTCCCGTGGGCGTGGAGCAGGCGTCGGTCCGACGTCGTCATCACCCGGATCAGTCCAACACGCATGGCGTACTACCTTTCGAACGGATTCGTTGGTTCGAGGCTACCCGGCGAGTATTTCCGCGTCTTTTCGGGCAGATGACCAACACAAGCGCTGCAGCGGATACGCCCCGTGGCGCCGGCCGCCGTTAGCATTCCGCGGGCAGCGGCACGGCGCCTTGTGCATGAAACTTGGCGAAAACTTCGCTTCCGTGTGGGGTTGGCGGCCCGGCGTCGTTGTACGTTTGTCACGGTGGCCCGTCTTAGGACCCGGGTACAGTACCCGGGGATTGGGGGAAGGCGGCAGGCCGGTTCCGGACTCAGCCGGAACGATGACCAAAGGAACAGCCATGTCGGTGGAGCCGTCGTCCACTCCAGGACGCCTCGAAGAACAGGATCCCGAGAACCTGGTATCCGGTGCGGAACATGCCGCATCTGCCGCCGGAATCCGACATCAGGCCGCCAGAATCATTGACGCCGTCCTCGACGACAGCGCCCCGGAACAAGCCCGCGCACGGGAACTGCTGCGCCAGCAGCTGGCTGCCCATCCCGGACATCCGGAACGGGCCCTGCTGGAGCACCTTGCGGCGTTGAAGGCATTGGACGGGCACCGCGAAGGGGCGTCGGAGGCTGGCGGCCCGTTCCGGCCGGAATTTGCCTCGGGCGAGTAAGCGCAACGCTTACTTGTAAACGCGGATCCAGTCGACCTGCATCTGGCTGGGTTTGGTGGGCGTCCCGTTGGGAAACCAGTCCAGTTGCACCGTTTGGTGCATGCCTACCGTGGGCTGATGCGTCGGGTTCGTGTCCACAAACCACAAGGACCCATCGAGGTATCCGGTAATTCCGGCGGGGGTCCACTCGACTGCATAGTTGTGCCATTGCGTCGTGTCGATCGTCTTGGCCGCGGTGGTCTGGAAGTTCGGGCCACCGCAGGCGTAGTGCAGGAAGAACTTGATTTGGGCGGTGTTAACGCTCCCCTCTGCGTAGTCAATCTCGGCGCACGTGGACGAGATGTTGTTGTTCGGCCACAGGATCAGGACAGGGTGATATTGCAGATCCCGCTGTCCAATTTTCATCCTGGCCTCCCAGCGGCCGTACCGCTGCTGGGCAAACCTGGCGGACATGCCGCCAGTGGTGCCCGCGGCGTCGCCGCTGACAGTCAAGACCCCGCCGCCTACACCCAGCGCATCCGGACTCCGGATCCCCTTGCCCGCGTGCCCAGGGCCCGCGTAGACAGTCCATTTCGCGGGGTCAGGCGGCCCTGCATAATTAAATTCGTCGCCCGCCACCACCGGTCCCCAGCCGTGGCCGACGGCGGCCTGCGTCCCGTCGGAGACGGCGGCCTGCGTCCCGGGGGTCACGGCGGCCGCACGGTCTATCGCCGGCGCCCGCTCCCTGGACGCTGGTGCGGCACCACACCCGGCAAGGGCCAAGGCGCCTGCAGCGCCCAACGCCGCGGTCCTGCGGTTTGCGAACATCGCGTCTCCATCCGGTCGGGAGGTGTCTCCGGCGGCCCCGCCCTTACACGTAATTGCCAAACCAGGCGAGCGTGTCGTTCCATGCGGCCGTGGCCTGCTCCTGGTTGTAGCGCGGCCCGGTGTCATTGTGGAAGGCGTGGTCCACGCCGGGATAGATCTTGAGCTCGTTCCGGACATCAGTTTTGGCCAAGGCATCTCGGAGCGCCGGCATGGCGCCGGTGATCCGCTGGTCAAGTTCGGCGTAGACGCCGAAGACGGCCGCCTTGATGGCCGGGACCTTGTCCAGGTCAGGCGCGGGTCCGTAGAACGCCGAGGTCGCCAACAGGCCCGGGATCGCCGTCGCCGACTGCCACGTGATGCCGCCACCGAAGCAGAAGCCGTTCATGGCGATCCGCCCGTGATCAACGAAGTCCTGGGCGTTCAGGTAGTCAAAGCCGGCCGTGAAGTCGGAAACGTGACGCTGCGCCCCGGCCTGGGTCAGTGCTCCCGGGACAGCGTCCGGATCCATACCTGCGGTACCGCCTTCCCTGCTCAGCAGGTCCAGGGCCAGTGCGGCGTATCCGGCTTTGGCGAAGCGGCGCGCCACATCCTGGATATGCGGTGTCAGCCCGCGGTTCTCGTGGCAGACCAGCACGGCCGGCCCGGCGGCCCCATGGTCGGGCCGTGCGAGATAGCCGCTGATGTCGGTGCCGCCCGAGGCGAATTGCACGGTCGCCGTCGTGAGTCCGGCCGCGCCCTCCGGGACCGACAACGGGCTCTTGGCCCCCGGCACCGCGCCCGCGGACGCGGTGCCGGACCCCGGCGCGGACGAAGTCGGCGTCGGCATGGGGTCGGTACTGCGGGGAACCTCCTCGGGCGTGCAGCCCACCAAGAGCATCGCTGCCGAGGCCGCCGCCATGCTGCCGGTGATGAACGCCACCCGGCGCGTGAACGTGTGCTGGCTCATGGCGCCGGAGCGGTAGTCGTCGAAGAATTCCTCAATCAGGTACTTCTCAAACTTGCCAAGCTGGGTCATGGCGGGCCTCCTCAGTGTGCCGATCATCCTCCTCCGAAGTCAGATGTCCGGCAAGGGGCCTGCACAGGCCGGCCCGACGGCGCCACTTGCCAACAATGACGACGACGCCTCGACGCAGCCCCGGCACGAGGCCACAACGGTCAAACGCGCGCGCAGCCTTCTCCCAGCCGCCTGAGGCCAGCCATTTCAGTCCTCGGGTTCCGGGGGCCGGGCAGGCCGGCGCCCCGACAGCGTCTGGACTGCCTCTGCGATGCCCTCATCCCCTCGTTCGATCTCTTGCATGTAGAGTCTTCCGCTCGTAATGAGGCCGTCCTCGATCTCGAAGATCGTCACCCCGCGCATGTCGAAGGGCCGCCCATCAGTCCGGGTGCCGGCCCAGGTCCATTCACTCCACGTGGTATTACCGTCGTCCACGGAGCGGAGCACTTCTGCGTGAAAATCGGGAACGCCAGCGAACATCGCTGCCCAGTTCGCGTGCATCTGCGCCCGTCCCACAAATGCCCTGCCCGGGTGGACCGGCTGCACGCTTTGGTACGACTCATGGAACAACGCGGCCGCTGCCTCAAGGTCGTGGTCATTGAACGCAGCAAGCAGGCGTTGGATATATTGGCTGACGTGATCACTCCTCGGTGTGGCGGAGCTCGTGCTCTGTTTCATGCACAGCCCCATTAACGGGCCCCCACTAGGGCCGGGATCCGGCCAGCCCGCATCGTCAATCTACGCCTCCGCCGTCGCCCGGTTCCAGACCGACTAGGTCTGGCCGCACAGGTCCGGACCGATCGGGCCCAGACCGGTGAGGTCCAGGCGCCAATCGGTCCGGGAATTCCTGAACTGACGCGGGCACCGCTAGCCAGTAACCTTGTAGGTGCTCGAATTCCATGTCAGGCGGCCGCGTTGAAAGTCCGAGGCCCGGCCGACAGAAACGGCATACTCGTCCCGGGTCGGATAGCCCAGCCGGCTCCTCTCCCAGCCGAGGGAGGCCCACCTCGCCCGGATCGCACCCAGCACATAGTGCGCCCCYGACTTCGGCGACCAGAAAATCGAGTTTCCACCTCCGCCGGAAAAGTGCTGGTACTGCCCCACGCCATCAGCGGCGCCCCTCTCGTCTGTGGTCGGGTAGCCCAGGCCCGTCTCCCAGCCCACGGCCGCCCACTTGGCCCGGATCGCACCGAGCACATAGTGCGCCCCGGTCTTCGGCGACCAGAAAATCGAGTTTCCACCTCCGCCGGAAAAGTGCTGGTACCTCCCCACGCCGTCAGAGGAGCCTCTTTCGTCTGTGGTCGGATAACCCAGGCCCGTCTCCGCGCCCACTGCCGCCCACTTGGCCCGGATCGCACCTACAATTGCGTGTGCCTGGGTCGATTTCGACCAGTAAATCGAGGACCCGCCCGAACCGGAGAAGTCGCTGTACCGCCCCACGCCGTCCGGACTGCGCTTCTCATCCGTGATCGGATAGCCCAGGGCCCCTGTCTCCGCGCCCAGCGCCGTCCATTTGGCTCGGATCGCACCGAGGACAAAGTGGGCCCCGGTCGTCGGGGTCCAGTAAATCGAGGACCCGCCCGCCCCGGAGAAGTGGTTGTACCTTCCCACTCCGTCCGTCGAGCCCTTCTCGTCGGTCGTCGGGAAGCCGAGCACGCCCGCGGCAGCGCCCGCAGCCTTGTAGCGTTTGTAAACCTCACCACGCACCGAATGTGCACCAGTCGCCGGGGACCAGCAGATCACACCTTTCACATAGTCCTGGCACTTCCCTCCAGCAACGGGATACTCCAAAGTCAGCGACCGGCCAAGGTTCGACCGCGGGTCGCCCGCGCCGATTTTCCACGCGTAGGCGGCGATGGGGTCGTCGGTGCCCTTCCCGGTGAGCATCACCTTCAACGCACCCTGGCCGTCGTCCGCCGTGATCAGGTAGTAGGTTTCCGACGTTCCGGCCTGCCCGAAGGCCGTCGGCGTGAAAGTTACGCTCTGGAAGGCGGATTCGCCAGCAGGAATCTTCAATCCCTCGGCAATGGGGGTGGTGGTTGAAAAGACCCCCAACGGCGCCTTCGCCTTGGTGATCGTCATGGGTACGTTACCGGTGTTGGTGATCTGGAATGCCCTGGTGGCGGAGGTCCCCACGGGGACGTCACCAAAGTCCAGGGTGCGTGGCATCTGCAGGTGCGCCGCGCCCGAGACGGCGGTCGCGGTCACCTTCACGGTTACCGACCCGCGGTCACTGGTGACGACGAGCGTATCGGTCACGGGACTCGTTGACGTGGGACTGAACGTCATGGACACTGCCACCGACGCGAGGGGCTGGATGGTCTGCCCCACCCCCGGCACCGTGGCGGGGTCGACGCGGAGCTGTGCGTTGGCCGGCAGCTTGACCCCGGTGATCTTGGCGACGGTTGTGCCGGTGTTGACGATGTTGACGGTCTGCCGGCTGATCGTTTTTGTCGGGACGTCGGTGAACTGCACCGTGGCCGGAGTCGCGCCCAGGCCCTCCTTCGTGCCGACGCCGTGGACGCCGAGGAGGTCGGTTTCGCCGTCAGCCGTTTTGACCGTCAGGGTGCCGTCCGCTTGGCCTGGAACGGTCGGCGAGAAGGTCACGGGTACCGTCATGCTTGCGCCCTTGGCCAGGTTCCGGGGCAGCGTGAGCGTGGTTCCGATCTTGAACGGGGCGCTTGTTGTGATGGAGCTCACCGTTACCGCCCGTGACGCGGTGATCGTCACGTTCCCGGTCACGGTCTTCCCCACCGCGACGTTGCCGAGGTCGGTGTTCTTTGCCCCTACCGCTGATGTTGTCGGGGCGCCGAAACCCAGGACCTGCCCGTCCCGGGTGCCCACGTAGACGCGGCCCTTATCAGTGGCCACCGAGGAGAACTTGGCCCCTATGCCCAGGGGGGCGCTGAACACTTCCTTGAGGTTCCCGGTGTTGTCCGGTATCGCGCGGTAGGCGCGCAGTTCGGCGCCGGCTCCGGTGCCTCCGCTGACATAAACCACCCAGACCAGGGCGGAGGACCCGTCCTTGCCGGAGGACGTCACCACCGGCGAACCGGAGCTGAACCCGAACGTGCCGGCGGAGGTCCCGACGGCGGCGAGGCTGACCCCGCCCGAAGCGCCTGGGACGATCTTGAAGGCGCGAAGGTACCCGTTGTTTTCGACGACATAGAGGTAGCCACCGTTGCTTGTCCCGAGAAACGCGGGCTTTCCCCACACTCCGCTGTACGGACCGGCCTTGTCCAGGACGGCGTCGGTTCCGCCAGGCCCCTGCGCCATGCCGCCCAGGTTGTCCCGGTCCAGAAGGTACATGTGGCCGTCTTTGCCGATTTGGGCCATCAGGTGCGGGTGCGCTGCGGTGCCATAACCGTCCGGGATCCCGACGGGRGCGCCGGACCCCAGATCGGCGTCGTTGCGGTTCAGTTTCGCGTTGTCGGCCGGGCTGAAGAAGTCGGTGGCTTTCAGGTTGCCGTCACTGCCGACCCGGAGCCGGACCACCGCCTCCGCCAAGGTGGTGGGCGGCTTCGATCCCGGGCCAGGATTGGGTGAAATTCCGTTTCCCGTGGTGAACAGGATTTGACCGGGACCGTCGGACACGAGTCCTCCGCCGGATTGCCAGATCCCACCCTCCGCATTGGCGTTGCCGGATTCGGTCGCCCACATTGTGGTCTGCCGGCCCGCGGTAGATACGCCGACGACGTAGCCGACGAAGGGCGTGTAGTCGCAATGGCTGGCAAATCCCGCATACACGACCCCGTTCATGAGCAGCAGCCCGGGGCGCTGCATCGCGGTCATGGCATTGAACGGGCGGCTGGGGTCGTTCGTCGGCGCGCCATCGATGACGACGGGGAAGCCGGGCTTCTCCACCCCGGTGGCCACATCGAGGGAATGCATGTACCAGTGCGGGAGCTGGGCCGTCGCCCCGTCGTTGGCCTTCGACAGCAGGAAGACACTCTTCGTAGCCGGGTCGTAAACGGGGGTGGACGTGATTCCGATGTTGGGCGTGAGGTCACTGCAGCGCACCGTCGACGCCGGCCACGACGGTCCGAGTTTGCGCGACCACTTGGCCGCCCCCGTCGCGCTGTCCAGACCGTAGACGGCATTGTTTTCCGTCGCGGCAATCACGGTCGTGCCAACCACGAGAGGCTGGGCGTAGACCTGCCCGTCCACTTTTGCGGAGAACAGTTTGCCGAAATTTGAGGATGCGACAGCCGACGGCGAGAGTCCGGCCTCGTCCTGGTCCCATCCGGTCCTCAACGAATCGTGGGCGATGGTCCCCACGTCCGCCACGGCGGTCCCACCGACGGACAGCCCGGCGAGGGCGAGCGTCGCCGTCAGCAGGGACGCCCACGCGCCGCGGGACCACCCGCGTCGTCGGGGCTCAGTGGCGTGGATCCCGGCCGCCTGCTGCCGCCGGAGATGCGGTGCCCCACCCGTATGTCCACCGCGCAGTCGGCCTTTTTGGAATTGGCCGGACGACACCCAAGATTCTGTTTGATCATGCATGGCTGAGACCCGTTTCTGACCACTACATTGACTTTATTAACCCAGTACTTTGGAGCCTAGAAGCGGGGTGTGATGAGCGCGCGAGTGGAGGCTACTCGACTTTTCGGCGGCGATTCCCGTTTTCTTCCGAGTGCTACTTGCACCGTCGGTGGGCGAGCCCGAGTGCCTACTTGCCGGCGCGCGGAATCGCCCCAGCACTCCGGCCCGGGCCGCGGACTGCCCCGGCGTCGCGTTAGGCTCCTCCCATGTCGCCCGATCGATTCCTGGCCGAACTGGCCCACTCCCTGGACCACCTCGGCACGCTCGCCCGGCAGCCGCGGGACACGCTTGCCGGCGCCGTTCCGGCGTGCCCCGCCTGGACGCTCGAGCAGCTCTTCGGGCATCTCGGCTCAATCGAGAGGTGGGCAGCCGGGGTGGTCCGGACGGACAGCTTTGTCCAGGAACCTGCACCGCCGGCCGAGGGCGCCGCGGCGTGGTTTCTGGCGGGCACTGCACCCTTCCTCGAGACGATGACGGGCCTTGATCCAGAGAGCGAATGCTGGACCTTTGGCCCGCCGCCGCGCACCGCCCGGTTCTGGCTTCGGCGACAGGCCCACGAACATGCCATCCACCTGGTCGACGCCTGCCAGGCGCTTGGCCTGGAGATCCCCGCGCTGGCCGACAACTTCATGCTCGACGGTGTCGACGAGGTCCTGGCGATGTTCGCGCCGCGGCAGCTGCGGCTGGACCGGATGCCGCCCCCGGACAAAGCTGTGACCTTCCAGGTGCCAGGGGCCGCCAGCTGGACACTGGGACCTGGCGCCGCCGTGGCCTTGATTTCCGCCCCGTTGCCGGTCATGTATCTGGGTCTTTGGGGTCGATCCAACCTGGCAGAGATCGCCGTCAGTGAAGGTGACGCCGCCGCGGCCCTGCGTGTGCTTCGGGGTCCGCTCACACCGTGAGTTCCGGCATCGGGATTAGGATACGAACACGTCCCGCGAAGCCGTGGACGCTCCACGAGCCGCACGATGCTTTCGTGACCGCATGGTCGAAGGGAACTCAAACGCATGTCAGAGCACGCCACACCCGGCACCGCAGGTCTCTCCACGCCCCGGGCCAGATGGGGAATTCTCGGCACCGGGTTCATCGCCGGGTTGCAAACGCCGGACCTGATCGACAACGGCTCAGTGGTCCAGGCCGTCGGCTCCAGGACCATGGCATCCGCGACCGATTTCGCGGCCCGGTTTCAGATCCCCACGTCCCATGGAAGCTACGCGGACCTCGTGGCCGACCCGGACGTCGACGTTGTCTACGTTTCGACGCCGCACCCGTTCCACCACGAGAATGCGCTGTTGGCCCTTGACGCCGGTAAACACGTGCTGATCGAAAAGCCCTTCGCCATGAACGCCTGGCAGGCCCGTGAGATCGTGGAGCTCGCCGAGACGAAAGGGCTGATCGCCCTTGAGGCCATGTGGACCCGCTACCTTCCGCACATGGTCCGCATCCGTGAGCTGATTCGGTCCGGCGCCCTGGGCGAGGTCCGCACAGTGATCGCTGACCACAACCAGAATCTGCCCAAGGATCCGACGCACCGCCTCAACGACCCGGCGCTGGGCGGCGGAGCGCTCCTGGACCTGGGCATCTACCCCGTCTCCTTCGCCTTCGACGTCTTCGGGGCGCCGACCGGGATTCGGGCAGCGGCCAGCATGACTGAAACCGGAGTTGACCGGCAGACCGCGATGATCTTCGAATACGGTGGCGGGCAGCAGGCCGTGCTGCACTGCGCGCTGGACACGGCAGGACCAAACCAGGCCTCGATCATCGGAACCGAAGGCCGGATCGAGATCCCGTCAGTCTGGTACACGCCGTCGGCCTTCACCAGATACGACGCCGACGGAAACGTCGTCGAGCGATTCGATGAACCCGTCACCGGCCGCGGCATGCAATACCAGGCGCAGGAAATGGAGCGGCTCATTGCGGCCGGCTCCATGGCCACCGACATCCTGCCGCCCCGGCAGAGCGTTCAGGTCATGGAGGCCATGGACGAAGTTCGGCGCCAGATCGGCCTCGCGTACGCCAGCGACGACAAGGACCACGGGCGCGCCTAGTACCGGTGCTGGGGCGGCCCCAGTTTCCATGAGAGGCACCGCCGCCGCTCACGCTCTCCCGATCAGCCCGGCCACGCGATCGAGTTCTTCATCCAGATTGTAGAAATGTACCGCCAGCCGGATTCTGCCCTCCCGGACCGATGCCACCACGTTGGCCTGGCGGAACCGCGCCAGGACCGCCTCGGTGTCTGTCACCGGCACGGAGAAGATCGTGGAGCGGTGCTGCTCGGCGAACGGCCTGAACGCGGAACCCTGCGCCGCCAGGGCATCCTGAAGACGCAGGGTGAGCCGGACGTTGCGATCGAGCAGGGCCCCGATGCCGAACCTGCGGAAGATGCCGAGCGCCGCCTGCTCGGCCAGGGCTGGAAACCAGGCCAAGGAGGCGTCGAGCTTCGAGGCCGTGGGTGAGAGGTCCATGGCCGGTCCGTAGAAGCTCTCGGCCGGGTTGCGCGCGGCCTTCCAGCCGGGACCGACGGGCTGGATCCGGTCAAGCAGCCCGCTGCGGACATAGAGGTAGCCCATGCCCCTGGAGCCGAGCAGGAACTTGTGGCTCGCGGCGGCCAGGAAATCCACGCCGTCGCGCACGACATCCAGGGGCACCGCGCCCGCGGCCTGGCAGGCGTCGACGAAGAACCAGGCGCCGGAGCGGGCCGCAACCTGGCTGAGTGCGGCCAGGTCCGCCCGGTAGCCGTTGGCCGAATGGACGGCACTCACTGCGATGAGACGGGTGCCGCCGTCGGCCGCCTGGCCAAATTCCTTGGCCGTCATGCCGTCACCGCCCGGTGCCACGGCCCGGACCTCGTAGCCGCGGTTGCGGAGCAGGAGCCAGGGGTAATAGTTCGAGGCGAATTCGTTCCCGGCAACCACGACGTTCTCGCCGCGCTTCGCCGGCGGCAGGTTGGCGGCTACTATCCCGGCGGCTGTGCTCACGGCCGGGACGATCGCGATCTCCCCCGCCGTTGCCCCGACGATCTCCGCGAATATGGTGCGTGCCTCCTCCCCTGCCCGCTCGGCATCCATCCAGTCGAACCTGCCGGCGGACCAGCGCGCGACGGCCAGTTCGTAGGCCTCGCGGGCGGGTGCACAGCCGACGTTCATCGAGGCGGTGTTGAGATAGATGGTCTCCTGCAGGCCCGGGAAGAGTCCGCGAATATCGGCCGCCTGCATGGCAGGGACCTCCTAGCCGTGCCCGCGCGCGGAGTCCAGGCCCTTTGCGTAGGCCGCCTGCCCCACGTGCTGGAGGCAGTCGGCAACCGTGCTGACCAGCCGCACCCCGAGGGTGACGGGCGGGTCCCAGCGGGTATCGACGATCCGGTCGAGGTCGTCGTCGCCGAGGTTCTCCAGGAAGTTCACGGTCTGCCGGTGGACGGCTTCGTAGTATTCGAGCAACAGTTCCGGCGGTGCCTGCACCGCGTCTACTTGGCCGCTCGTATGGCCGTAGCCGGTGTCCCGTTTGGAGAGCGGCAGGCCGAAGCGGGCGGCAAACCCCTCGGAGGTCCACACCTGGTCCAGGCCCGCGGCGGAGGCGACTTGCACGTCCTCGACCCTGCTGAGGTGCCAGATGAGCCAGGCCATTGAATTCCCGTTGCCTCCGGGCCGTCGGAGCAGGGTGGCATCATCCACCCCGGCCAGGGCCGCGTCCACCGTCTCACGGATCCGGCCGAAGGCATCCAGCAGCAGTTCATTGGATTTCATCGCGTCCCCTCCCTGTGCATGATCGGAGTGCTGTGCATGATCGGTGATCCCCATGCTTGCATGGAGGCCGCACCGGCGGATAGGGCCGGGCATCGCCGTGCCAACCGCGCAAGCGGAGGCGGTGCCGGGGGCAACACGGCCACGCGCAGTTCCGCAGTCCGCCAGGTCTTGGCAGCGGCGACCCCCGCGCCTACCCTTACGGATTATGAGCAACTTGTTGCCTGTAGCGCAGCCGGTTCGGGCGACGTCCAGTCGCTGGGAACGCCGGGACAAGTTCCATCTCGCCGGCATCACCGGCTTCGTCTTCCTGCTCAATGTGGTCGGCTGGAGTGTGCTGACCCTGGCCGTGGCTCCGCAGAACTTCGCGCTGGGCCGCTCCGGCGTGTACGGGGTGGGGCTGGGCGTTACCGCCTTTCTGCTGGGGGTGCGGCACGCGTTCGACGCCGACCACATCGCCGTCATCGACAACACCACCCGCAAGCTGGTCGGCGAGGGAAAGGCCGCGCTGGGGGTGGGCTTCTGGTTCTCGCTGGGCCACTCCACCGTGGTGTTCGGCGCGGCGCTGCTCCTGGCCCTCGGCGCGAGGGCCATGGCCGGCACCGTGCAGGACGGGGACTCGGCGCTGATGCAGACGCTTGGACTGGTGGGAAGCGTCGTGGCTGGAACGTTCCTGATCCTGATCGGCCTGATGAACCTCGTCTCGGTGGTCGGCATCGCCCGGGTGTTCCGCGGAATGCGGACCGGGGAACTGGACGAGGCTGAGCTTGAGCACCAGCTCAACAACCGGGGCTTCCTGGCAAGGCTCCTCGGCGGAACCATCCGGCGGATCACCAAGCCATGGCACATCTATCCCGTCGGTCTGCTGATGGGCCTGGGATTCGACACTGCCTCCCAGGTAGCCCTGCTCGTGCTCGCCGCCGGTTCCGCGGCTTTCTCCCTGCCCTGGTACGCCATCCTGGTCCTGCCGGTGCTGTTCGCCTCCGGAATGAGCATTTTCGACACCGCCGACGGCGTGTTCATGTCGAGGGCTTATGGGTGGGCGTTCCTGAAGCCGGTCCGCAAGGTCTTCTACAACCTCACAGTCACGGTGCTCTCGGTGATTGTGGCCCTGGTGGTCGGTGTCACCGTGCTGCTTGGGCTCGTGGCGGACAAGTTGGGACTCGAATCGGGGCCGGCGGCCGCCATCGGTTCGCTGGACCTCGAAAACGTCGGGTACATCATCGTCGGCCTCTTCGTCATCATCTGGCTGATCGCGCTCGCCGTCTGGAAATTTGGCCGGATCGAGCAGCGCTGGAGCCACGCCCGCACCAGCTGAGCCGATGCTGGCACAACGTAGGTCAGCAGCTGGGCGAGTCGAACTCGTAGGCCCCCGAATCGGCAGCGGCCGTCCCGTTGCAGTCCCCGTCCTGGGGCACGGGACTTCCGGCGAGGTCGACGGCGGACAGGCTCGTTCCGGCGCGGTCGATGGCCGGGCTGGTGCCGGGAGGCCCACCGCCAACCAGCCGGCCGTGAGGATYAGGGGCTTACGGCTGCGCGGACAGAATTGATTCTCATGGCGAGTGGGCGGGGGTTGTAAAAAGCTTGGGCATGATCAACCAGAGCTTTATCTCAAACAGCGCTGTATAATTTATTTTGGTCAACAAAAGTGCCTGACCGGACCGGTCCCAGCGCGGAGACGTCGCACCGCCTACCTCAGTTCCTTCGTTCTGGAGTCTTGCCATGATGCCGCGCCCTACCCGCCCAGCCCTGGACAATCCGCCCCGCAGGCGTCGGTGGAGGCGGGGCCTGCGCATGGCGGGGGTGGTGGCGCTGAGCGTTGCCGGCTTGCTCGCCGCCTCGACGTCGGCCAATATCATCCTGGAACAGATCGAAAAGTCCCACACGGTCGCATACGGCGAAAAGGTTCACCTCATTGAGGGAACCATCAATGTCATCCGCACCGGCGAGACCGGGCCGACGGTCGTGCTGCTCAGTGGACTCGGGACCCCTGCCCCGGGGCTCGATTTTGCCCCCTTGGTCCGGGAAATGCGCGGCTTCCGAACAGTGATTGTTGAGGGATTCGGCTACGGCTTAAGCGACATGACTGCCCGGCCAAGGACCGTAGAAAACATCGCCGAAGAACTTCATGAAGTGCTGTCAAAGCTCGGCATCAGGGCGCCCTACACTCTCATGGGCCACTCGATCGCCGGCTTTTCCACGCTGTACTACGCGAACAAGTATCCAGCGGAGGTGTCCGCCGTTATCGGCATCGACCCCACCGTCCCGGCCAGCAGGATGTCCACGGGCGGAACCACCGACCACGCCGAGGTGCCTGCAGCGGACTACTGGTGGGCGCATGCACCCTCGACCACAGGCCTGGTCCGCTGGGCCACGGCGCTGGGTTTTGGAGAACCCGGCGGCGGCAGCTTCACGGCAGCTGAACGCCAACAAATGCGTCAGATAGCGAGCTGGAACTTCGGCAACCCGGCAGTCACTGATGAAACTCTCCGGATGGGCGAGAATGCCGCCAAGCTCCAGGATCTCCGCTACCCCGACGCCCTTCCGGTGCTCTACTTCCTGTCACAGGACACGATGAACCAGCAGCCGGACTGGTACGGCGGGCACGAACGGCAGCTGGCCAACGTACGGCGCCACGAGCTGGTGGTCCTTGGGGGCGAGCACTACCTGCACTGGACGCAGTCCAAGGCCATGGCAACGAAGATCACCGAGTTCCTGCGCCACGGCGGCACCCAGTAGATCTAGTGGAGAGATTTATCGGTCGGCAGGTCCGGCGGGACCAGGAGGGCCCGGATCGTTGACGGAAGGATCTTTGCCGCCGCCACCTCATCCAGTCGTTCCGCCCGGATTTCGGCCGCCGCGCTGTGGAGGATGGCGTAGAAGCAGGCGGCCTGCCACGTGAGGGAATGATCGGTACGGAAGATCCCCTCACTCCTGCCCTTTTCCAGTACCGACACCACCCGGGCCAGCGGCTTGTCGTGGTGAGCCCTGATTTGGTCGGCTGAGAGGTATGGTTCGGCCGCCGCCAAAAGCGCGTTGAATTGATGGAGGACCCGCCAGGATGACTGGACGATCTCCTGCAGGGAGTTCCAGGTGTCTTGCTCGATGTCTACAGCGGCGAGTTCGGCCTCGGCGCGGTCCATGGCCCTCTCGAACACGGCGCCAACCAGGTCCTTCCGGTCTGCGAAGTGCCCGTAGAGGGTCACCCTGCCCACCCCCGCAACCCGAGCAATTTCAGCCATGCTTGCCCCGGGATTGTCACTGAGGCGTGTCAACGCGGCGTCAATGATGGCATCTTTGTTCCGGACGGCGTCCGCCCGCTTGGTGCGTTCTTTCTGCACTTCCGGCACCGGCACCCCAGCCCCTTCGACTACTCAAACAATGATGTTCAGGTTACCAGCGAGAACACTTCAGCGGCCCGGACCATCCGGTTCGGGTGAGGTGCCGGCCGGCGGAGCGGTCCTATGGTCAGGGCATGGGACTATTGCGGCACCGGCATGACGAACCCATGGGCGAGCGGTTTCAGATGCGCGAGAAACTGCTGTCGATCGGGGACGACTTCTGGATCGAAGACAGCCACGGCCAACGCGCCTACAAGGTCAACGGCAAGGCGGTCCGAATCCGGGACACGTTCGTTTTGGAGGACGCCTCGGGAAACGAGGTGGCGCGCATCCAGGAGCGCAAGCTCTCGGTCCGGGACAAGGTGGCCATCGAACGCGGCGGCGACACCGCCGCGACGGTGCACAAGGCCCTGGTAGGGTTCCGGGACCGCTTCTCGATCGACGTTCAAGGCGGCCCCGACATGAAGGCACACGGCAACATCGTCGACCACGAGTACGAGATCGAGCGCGACGGCCATACGGTCGCCACGATCTCCAAGAAGTGGTTCCGCGTGCGCGAGTCCTACGGCGTCGAAATCGCGGGCGGYGAGGACGTCCCACTCCTCCTGGCGATCACCGTCGCCATCGACTCCTTGACCTAGCCTGTCCAGGCACCATGTCGCCCAGGAAAAGCACCGGATCCCTAGTAGCCGCGACCCTGTGGAGGCTGTTCGGCTTCCTGACGGCGAGCGCGGTTTGCGGCGTCCTGGCCGCCAGCCTTCTGGTCCCCACGGTGGCCGCGACCGGCGTCGCCGTCAGCGACTCGATCAAATTGTTCAACAGCCTCCCCTCGGAACTGACAGTTGATCCGCCGTCGGAATCGACCAGGGTGCTCACCGCCGACGGGAAACCGATCGCCACCTTCTATGCTGAAAACCGCGTGAAGGTCCGGCTCGACCAGATGTCCCCGTACATCAAGGACGCGATCGTCGCGATCGAGGACCGCCGCTTCTACGAACATGCCGGCATTGACCCCCAGGGGATTCTCCGGGCGCTGGTGTCCAACCTGACCGACGGCGGCAGGCAGGGTGCCTCCACCCTGACCCAGCAGTACGTCACCAACGTGCTCAACGAATCCCTCGTGTCGGCGGACAAGGGCGACCAGATTGTCCTCAACGGGCAAAAGAGCATGGCCGACAAGATCCGCGAGATGAAGCTCGCCGTCGAACTGGAAAAGAAATACACCAAGGATCAGATCCTGGAGGGGTACCTGAACATCGTGTTTTTCGCCCGTGACGCCTACGGCATCGAAGCCGCGTCCCGCTACTTCTTCAACACCACTGCCAAGGATCTCACCCTGCCGCAGGCTGCCCTGCTGGCAGGCCTCGTGAACAGCCCCAGTTTCTACAATCCTGACGTCCATCCGGAAAGCGCCGTCCAGCGGCGCAACCAGGTTCTCGCCAAGATGCTCAGCTATGGCGCCATCACCCAAGCGCAGCACGATGCGGCCGTGGCCGCCCCGGTGGATCTCAAGATCACCCCCGGGAGGCAGGGGTGCGCCGGCGCGGAAATGGCACCGTACTTCTGCGACTACGTTTCCCACCTCATTCTCAACAACCCGGCCTACGGCGCGGATATTGGCGAACGCGAGCGGAAGCTGTTCCGCGGCGGCCTGACCATCACCACCACCCTGGACAGCCGGCTCCAATTGGCCGCGCAGGCGCAGGTCGATGCCACGGCCGGGGCGAACCCGGACAAATGGGGCGCCGCGATGGTCTCCATCGCACCCGGCACCGGCAAGATCCTGGCGATGGCGCAAAACACCGTGTTTCTCCCGGCACCTGGCAAATTCGACACGCAACTGAACTTCAACGTCGATTCCAAGGACGCCAACGGCAACGATCTCAACGGCGCCGGCGGATTCCAGCCCGGTTCCACCATGAAACCGTTCACGTTTGCCGAATGGCTCAACGAGGGCAAATCCCTGACCGCCATGGTGGACGCCTCCAGGCGGTCCTATCCCCTCGGGTTTCCATGGAGGTCCAGCTGCGGCAGGGTGCTCGGCGCCTACAGCACCAGCCAAAAACAGCTCGGCGCCGCGGATGACCTGCAGAACAACGACCCCGGGTACTACCGCAGGATGCCCGTCAACTAC
>NZ_JBFTZW010000015.1:0-66237 GCF_056406555.1 Arthrobacter sp. P1_B4 | reverse complement strand
GTCTTTTGTCGTCCCGGAAGGTGTACGAGGGCAGGATCTGGGACGTCGTCAGCGACAGTTTCCAGCTCAACGACGACGGCGACACCCTGGTCCGGGACTATATCGACCATCCCGGCGCGGTGGCGGTTCTCCCGATGAACGACGACGGCGACGTGCTGCTGCTCCGGCAGTACCGGCACCCCGTCGGCATGGATCTCTGGGAGATCCCCGCCGGGCTGCTTGACGTCGAAGGGGAGGACTTCGTCKTCGGGGCCGCCCGCGAACTGGCCGAGGAAGCAGACCTCGTCGCGGACCGCTGGAACGTGCTGGCGGACTTCTTCAACTCCCCGGGCTCCTCCAGCGAGGCCATCCGCATCTACCTGGCCCGCGGCCTGAGTGAGGTGCCGGGACATGAGCGGCACGTCCGCACCGACGAGGAAGCCGAAATCGAACTGCGCTGGACCCCGCTGGACGAGGCCGTGCGGGCGGTCCTTGACGGCCGCCTCCACAACCCGTCCGCCGTCGTCGGCGTCCTGGCTGCTGCCGCCGCCCGCGCGGGCAACTTCGAAAGCCTCCGCCCGGCCGACGCGCCCTGGCCCGCCCATCCCAGCCAGCGCTAGTGGAACCGCTGATTGCCGAACCGCCGGCCCCGGCGCAGGCAGCCGCTCCCGAGCGCCCGCCCGCCCGGGCGGTGACGGCGATCGACCGCGCAATCACTGACTACCTGCAGCACATGGGCGTGGAGCGGGGCCTCGCGGCCAACACGCTCTCCGCCTACCGGCGGGACCTGGCCCGCTACGCCAGGCATCTGGCCCACGCGGGCCGGGAACGCCCCGCGGAGATCACCCGGCACGACGTCACAGCCTTCGTTCAGGCGCTCTCCGACGGGTCCGACGGCGGCTCGGCCCTGGGCATCCGCTCGGCGGCCCGGACGGTGGTGGCTGTGCGCGGACTCCACAAGTTCTGGGCCCTCGAAGGCATCACGTCCACCGACCCGGCCAGCGACGTCCACCCGCCCATGCCCGGCAAGCGGCTGCCCAAGGCCATCAGCATCGACGAGGTCACCCGGATCCTCGAGGCGGCCGGCACGGACACGGCGACCGGCCTGCGCGACCGCTCGCTGCTCGAATTCCTCTATTCCACCGGTGCCCGCATCAGCGAAGCCGTGGGCCTGGACGTTGACGACATTTCCCTGCATACCTCGGGCGGGTCCGACGCCGGCGAAGGGCCCGCGATCGTCAGGCTCTTCGGCAAGGGCTCCAAGGAACGCCTCGTCCCGCTCGGATCCTATGGGGCACGAGCCCTTGACGCCTACCTCGTCCGCGGCCGGCCCCTGCTGGCCGCCAAGGGCAAGGGCACCCCTGCCCTGTTCCTCAACGCCCGCGGCGGCAGGATCAGCCGGCAAAGCGCCTGGACCATTTTGAAGGCGGCGGCGGACAAGGCCCACATCACCAAGGACGTTTCGCCGCACACGCTGCGGCACTCCTTCGCCACCCACCTGCTGGAGGGCGGCGCCGACGTCCGGGTGGTGCAGGAACTGCTGGGGCACGCCTCGGTGACCACCACGCAGGTCTACACCCAGGTGACGGCCGATACGCTGCGGGAGATCTATGCCGCCGCGCACCCGCGCGCCCTGGGCTAAGGTATAGTCCGCCGGTCCCGCACCGCGCCGGTTACGGCGAACTTTTTTGCGGGCCTGTGTAAGGAAATGCCGTTCACTGGACACTTACACATCAAGAAGAAGTCATCGATGTCCGGGGGAACCACCATGTTGGCTGCCAAAGAGCAAGCGTTCATTGATCTGCACACCCAGCACTCCGCGCGGGTCTACCGCTACATTGCGTGCCGTATCAGTGACGGGCACCGCGCCGAGGAACTGGCCGCGGACGTCTTCAGAATTGCCTGGGAGAAGGAGCTGGCGGAACCGCCCGGCATTGGCTGGTTGTTGGCAACGGCCCGGAATGTGGTCGGCAATGAGTACAAGGGCCGCCGGCGCCGCCAGGAACTTGTCGAAAGGCTGAAAGACGATGTCCGCAGCCAAGCCCCCGGGTCAAACGATGAAGAACGAGCCGCCGTGGCAGAGGTGCTGGTGCAGCTCAGGGAGCGGGACCGCGAAGTCCTTATGCTCTCCTACTGGGACGAGCTGACCATCGCTGAAATGGCGCAGACGCTGGGATGTTCTTCATCCGCCGCTGCGGTTCGCCTGCACCGGGCACGCCGGGCGTTCGCGAAAGCTGCCCCCTCACAACTCATGACCGAACGGAAGGACTAGCCATGGACCGCATCGAACAGCTCATGAGGGATGCAAAACCTCGGGTGGGAGCGCCGGGGGCAGAGTCCGGAAGCGACTCTGCCCGCTCAATCGTATTTTCCACGGATCCGAATGTCGTCCTTTTGGCAGGGCGCACTCCGGCACGACGCAATGCCGTGCGGGCTGCGGCCGCGACTGTACTGGCCGCTGCAGCCATCGTTGGCGCGGTGGTTGTCGGCGGCAATCTGATGCCGCAACCAGCACCGGGGCCTGCCCAGACGGGCATCCCGGCCCCGACTGTCTCCGCGAGCCCATTGCCGTCGTCCCCAACCCCGTCCGCTGCCTCACCAGCCGCCCCGTCGTCTCCCACGAAAGCGAGTCCTGCCGCTTTGAGCACCGGCGGGGTCGCATGCACCCTGGCCAACATTGACCAGCAGCGCAATGACCAGCAGCGCGCGATCATCCCGATTGCCCCCGCCGAACAGGGCTACTACACGGTGCTGGGCTGCGCCGGCGGATGGCTCGCCTACTCCATTTCCGGTGACGGTATCCGGGCACTCCAGCTCGATGGCGGCAACGCCTGGTTCAAGATCGCCAAACTGCAGAACGGCCGATTCCTCTGCGATGTCCGGCAGGAGTGGTCCAGYGTCTACAACTGGGAGTTCCAAGCCACAAACAACCAGGGCCTCACGCCGCAGCAGGCCATGGACAAGGAATTCGCGCAGAAGGGGATACCGGTCGAACTGAGGCAGCAGCTTGTCGGCGACGGCCCGGCCGCCGGATAGCGCCGGCAGCCTGCGGCAGCTATAGGGTTGAGCACATGAAGCTCACGCCCGTCACTCTCTGCTTCCCGCTCCGTGATGCGGAGAGCGGCACCGAGGTGCTGCTGGGCATGAAGAGGACCGGCTTTGGCATCGGCAAGATCGTGGGAATCGGCGGCCACGTGGAGCCGGGGGAGAGCGACGCCGAGGCCGTGGTCCGCGAGGTCTGGGAAGAAGCCGGGATCATAGTGCTCCAAGAGGACCTGGCCCACGCCGGCGTTGTCGAGTTCATCTTTCCGGCCCGGCCTGACTGGAACATGTCGTGCCGGCTCTTCACCACCCGGCGGTGGCACGGCGAACCCGCCGAGAGCCCCGAAATAACGCCCGAATGGTTCGACTCCGCGGCGTTGCCGCTGGAGCGGATGTGGCAGGATGCGGGGCACTGGCTGCCTCCGGCGCTGGCAGGCGAAACGATCGACGTCGTCGTGGTCCTGAACGAGGACAACGAGACCGTTGCGTCGGTCCGGATCCCGCGGCGCTGAAGTCCGCGGGCAAACAGCACGGGCCGGCCACCTACGAATAGGTGGCCGGCCCGTGCCGGCTGTCCAGTCCCGTGCGTCCCGCAGGAAGCCCTGCTACGCCAGGTGCCGTTCCTCGACGCCGTTGTACTCGCTCAAGGGGCGGATCAGGGAGTTCGAATCCAGCTGCTCCATGATGTGCGCCGTCCAGCCTGTGATGCGGCTGGCGACGAACAGCGGGGT
Source organism: Arthrobacter sp. P1_B4 (assembly GCF_056406555.1). Classification (NCBI taxonomy): domain Bacteria; kingdom Bacillati; phylum Actinomycetota; class Actinomycetes; order Micrococcales; family Micrococcaceae; genus Arthrobacter; species Arthrobacter sp. P1_B4. Next base: position 62,485 of record NZ_JBFTZW010000015.1, on the reverse strand, counting down.
GAACGTGGCCGTGTCGAAGCCCATGAGGTGGTACGTGGGGCCGGTCGGATAGTCGAGGTTCGGCTTGATCCCCTTCGCCTCGTCCATCGCCGTCTCGAGCCCGTTGTAGAGGCCCAGGAGCTCCGGCCGGCCATAGTGCGCGATCATCTTGTCCAGCGCCGACTTCATGGTGGGCACCCGGGAGTCGCCGTGCTTGTAGACGCGGTGGCCGAAGCCCATGACCTTCTTTTTGTGGGCCAGGGCGTCCTCCATCCAGGCCTTGGCCCGGACGTGGGCGTCCTCCAGGGACTCCTCCGGCCGGATGCCGATCTCGTCAAAGGTGTGCATGACGGCCTCGTTGGCACCGCCGTGCAGCGAGCCCTTGAGGGCCCCGATGGCGCCGGTCACGGCAGAGTGCAGGTCCGAGAGCGTGGAGGTGATGACCCGGGCCGTGAAGGTCGAGGCGTTGAAGGAGTGCTCGGCGTACAAAATCATGGAGACATTGAACGCGTCGACTACTTCGGGGACGGCTTCCTCACCAAACGTCATCCAGAGGAAGTTGGCGTCGTAGCCCAGATCCTCGCGGGGCTCCACCACGTCCTGGCCGTGCCGGCGCCGCTGGTCGTAGGCCACCACTGCCGGCATCGCGGCGAACAGATCGATGGCCTTGGCCAGGTTGGCTTCGCGCGAGGCGTCCTCGGCAAGGGGGTGCCGGGCCCCCAACACCGACGTGGCAGTCCGGCAGACATCCATGGGGTGCGCGGTGGTGGGCAGCGCGTCAATCACCTGTTTGACGACCGGATCCAGGGCACGCCCGGCGCGTTCCCGGGCGGTGAACTCCGCCAGCTGCTCCGCGTCGGGCAGCTCGCCGTTCCAGAGCAGGTACGCGACTTCCTCGAAGCTGCACTTGGCAGCCAGTTCCTGGACGGGGTAGCCGCGGTACAGCAGCGAGTTCGTGTCCGGGTTGACCTTGGAGACCGCGGTGTAGTCCACCACGACGCCGGCGAGGCCCTTCTTAATGTCCTGTTCAGCCATGCTGAAACTCCTTTGTTCCTAACGCCTGTGTACCGGCACGTGCCGGAGGTTCTATGCGGGGCTTACTTACCTGGGATCTGGAAATTAAAGACTCCGGTATCGAAACGGTTGTAAGCCTCGTAATCAACGAGATCGTACAAACGCGCACGGGTCAGCATGCTTCCAACCTGTGCCTCCTGGGTTCCGTCGGCCTTAATCGATTCCAGAGTACGCTCCGCAGCGCCCATGGCACTACGGAGCAGCGTCACCGGATAAATGACCATATTGACGCCGACGCCGGCCAGCTCCTCCACGGTGAACAAGGCACTCTGGCCGAATTCGGTCATGTTGGCCAGGATCGGGACGTCAACGGCATCGCGGATGGCCTGGAATTCGGCCAGGTCCTTCATCGCCTCCGGGAAGATCGCGTCCGCACCGGCCTCCACGAGCGCTTTGGCGCGCTCCTGGGCGGCCTCGAGCCCGTCCGTGGCGCGGATGTCGGTCCGGGCCATGATCAGGAAGTTCGGGTCGCGGCGGGCATCGGCCGCGGCCCGGATCCGCTTGGTGGCGGTCTCCAGGTCCACGACGTTCTTCCCGTCGAGGTGGCCGCAGCGCTTGGGGTTGAACTGGTCCTCGATGTGGCAGCCGGCCAGGCCGGCGTTCTCGAGTTCCTGGACCGACCGGGCCACGTTCATGGGCTCACCGAAGCCGGTGTCGGCGTCGACGATCGCCGGCAGGTCCGTCATCCGGGCGATCTGCCCGGCGCGGGTGGCCACCTCCGTGAGGGTGGTCAGCCCGATGTCCGGCAGGCCCAGGTCATTGGCGAGGACGGCGCCGGAAATGTACACCCCGGCGAAGCCCTTCTCCTCGATCAGCCGCGCCGAGAGCGGGTTGAACGCGCCGGGGAACTGGGCGATGGTGCCGGAGGCGAGGATTTCGCGGAACCGGATCCGCTTCTGCTCAGGTGTGACCTTCGAATACAACATTAGAAGAGTCCCTTCGGGGCGCCGGCGAGGTCGATCACGCCGTCGGCGGCCTGGATGTTCAGCTGGTCCAGCTCGCCGGCGGCGAGCTCGGGGAGCCGGGCGGCGGCGGCAAGGAAGCGCTCGATCTCCTCGTCGGCCACCAGGCCGGCGGCGAGGGTGCGGAACTTGTTGACGTACTGCTCCCGGGCGAACGGCCGGGCGCCCAGCGGGTGGGCATCGGCGACCGCGATGTCATCGGTGATGACCGTGCCGTCCTTGAGCGTGATCTCCACGGTGCCGCCGAAGGCCTTCTCGGCGATGTCCAGGGAGTGGTAGCGGCGGGTCCATTCCGGATCCTCGACAGTGCTGACCTTGTGCCAGAGTTCAACGGTGTCCGGGCGGGCAGCGCGTTCCGGGGCGTAGGAGTCAACGTGGTGCCAGGTGCCGTCCTGCAGGGCGACGGTGAAAATGTACGGGATCGAGTGGTCCAGCGTCTCGCGGCTGGCCGTGGGATCGTACTTCTGCGGGTCGTTGGCGCCGGAGCCGATCACGTAGTGGGTGTGGTGGCTGGTCTTGATCAGCACGGACTCGACGTTGGCCGGGTCCGTGACCTCGGGGTGTTCGCCGTTGAGCTTGCGGGCGAGGTCGATCCACGCCTGGGCCTGGTATTCGGCCGAGTGTTCCTTGGTGTACGTGTCCATGATGGCCCGCTTGGCTTCGCCGGCCTCCGGCAGCGGGACGGTGTAGGAGGCCTCCGGGCCGTCCAGCATCCAGGCGATCACGCCGTCTTCGCCCTCGTAGATCGGCACGGGGGAGGTCTGGCCGCGCATCGCACGGTCCGCGGATTCGACGGCCATCTTGCCGGCGAACGCCGGGGCGTGCGCCTTCCAGGTGGAGATTTCGCCCTTGCGGGACTGCCGGGTGGCGGTGGTGGTGTGCAGCGCCTGGCCGACCGACTGGAAGATGGTCTCGACGTCGAGGCCCAGCAGGGTGCCGATGCCGGCGGCGGCGGAGGGGCCGAGGTGGGCCACGTGGTCGATCTTGTGCTTGTGCAGGCAGATGGCTTTGACCAGGTTGACCTGGATCTCGTAGCCGGTGGCGATGCCGCGGACCAAGTCCCGGCCGCTGGAACCGACGTGCTGGGCGACGGCCAGGACCGGGGGGATGTTGTCACCCGGGTGCGAGTAGTCCGCGGCCAGGAAGGTGTCGTGGTAGTCGAGCTCACGGACCGCGACGCCGTTGGCCCAGGCAGCCCATTCGGGGGAGACGCGTTCCTCGATGCCGAAGACCTTGGCGCCCTTGCCGCCGGTGCTGGGGCCGTGGGTGAGGGCCTGGGCCCGGGCCGCGACGATCGGGGCGCGGTTCAGCGACGCGACCGCCACCGAGGCGTTGTCGATGATCCGGTTGATCACCATGTCGGTGACCTCATCGGTGACCTCCACGGGATCAGCGGCGACCTTGGCGATCTTGTAGGCGAGCTGGTCCTCGCGGCCCAGGTTTTCCTCGCTCTTGTAAACGCGGACGTGGTGTTCCTTAACCATGGTGCTCCCTTTGCTGAGGTGTATGGGTGGCTTTGACGTGCGAAAGACTGCGGTGCAGGTGAAGCGTGGTGGCGGCCTCGGCCAGGCGCGGGTTGCCGGCGGCGATCGCCTCGGCGATGGCCGCGTGCTCGGCGGCGGCGGCAGTAAGCCGGGCGGCGTCGTCGGCGGCCAGCCGGCGGACGCGCACGAGGTGGACGCGGAGGCTGCGCATGGCCTGGACGAGGTAGGCGTTGGAGATGGCAGCGTCGACGGCCGCGTCCAGCCGTCCGACCAGCCCGTAGTAGTCGTGCAGGGCCGGATCCTGGCCGCCGATCAGTTCCGGGGCCTGGAGCAGTTCGCGCCGCAACGCATCGAAGGTTGCGGGGTCGCCGCGCTCGGCGGCGAGGGCGGCGGCCCTGCCCTCGAGGGTTTCGCGCAGTTCGAACAGTTCGTCGATGTCGTCCAGGGAAATGTCGGTGACGACGACGCCGCGGCCGCCCGCCGTCGTCGTCAGCCCTTCGGCCGTGAGCCGGCTGAGGGCCTCCCGCAGCGGGGTGCGGGAGATGCCGAGGCGCGCCGACTGTTCCACCTCCGCGAGCACGGTTCCGGGCAGGAGGCGCCATTCGATGATGTCGTCGCGCAGGGCCGCGTAGGCCTTGTCGCTGGCGCGCATCCTGCCTCCTTCGGTGGTGGCTGTGTCGGGATGGAACATCATCAGTGTATACACGCCACGGCCCTTTGCCCAGCAATTGCCGCCTGTGGTGAACAAATAGCCGAGTTGTGTATACATGACCCTTGTATCGCCGGTCCGCCCCGGTTTACCATGGCTGCATCACAACGTCGTGGACAGGATGTACGTCATGGTCACCAAGAGCTACCGGGCCGCCTACGAACGGAGCCTGGAACATCCCGCAGAGTTCTGGCTGGAGGCCGCGGAAGGGATCTCCTGGCAGACGCCACCGCAGCAGGCCCTTGACGCGGGCCGGGCGCCGCTCTACGACTGGTTTCCGGACGGGGTCCTGAACACGTCGTACAACGCCCTCGACCGGCACGTCGCCCAGGGCAGGGGTGAGCAGGATGCCCTGGTCTACGACTCAGCGATGTTGGGCATCCGGCAGAGCTATACTTATGCGGAACTGACGGACCTCGTGGCCCGGTTCGCCGGTGTCCTGCGCCGCAGCGGCGTCGGCAAGGGCGACCGCGTGGTGATTTACATGCCGATGATCCCCGAGGCCGTGATCGCGATGCTGGCCACCGCACGGCTCGGCGCCGTGCACTCGGTCGTCTTCGGCGGGTTTGCTCCCAAGGAACTTGCCGCCCGCATCCGCGACGCAGCCCCCGCGGCGGTGGTGGCGGCGTCCGGCGGCATCGAGCCGTCGCGCCGGATTGAGTACCTGCCCGCCGTCGCCGAGGCCCTCAGTATCGCCGGCGCCGCCGGAACCCCGGTGCTGGTCAAGGCCAGGGACGGCTTCGCCTCGACGGTGGCCTCCATGGCGGCCGAGCACCCCGAATGGCTCGACTGGGACACCGAGATGGCCTCCGCCGAGGCGGCCGCGCCGGTGGACGTCAAGGCCACGGACCCGCTGTACATCCTCTACACCTCGGGCACCACCGGCTCGCCCAAGGGCGTGGTGCGGGACAACGGCGGCCACGCCGTGGCCCTGAAATGGACCATGGAAAACCTCTACGACGTCGGTCCCGGCGACGTCATGTGGACCGCCTCGGACGTCGGCTGGGTGGTGGGCCACTCCTACATCGTCTACGGTCCGCTGCTGGCCGGCGCCACCACGGTGCTGTACGAAGGGAAGCCGGTGGGGACGCCCGACGCCGGCGCGTTCTGGCGGGTCATCCAGGACCACAAGGTCAACGTGCTGTTCACCGCGCCCACCGCGCTGCGGGCCATCCGCAAGGCCGACCCTGAGGGCCGGTTCCTGGACAAATACGACATTGCCAGCCTGCGGACCCTGTTCGCGGCCGGCGAGCGGCTGGACACCGATACCTTCCACTGGGCCTCCCGGGTGCTCGGTGTTCCGGTGGTCGACCACTGGTGGCAGACGGAGACCGGCTGGGCCATCTGCGCCAACCCCCGCGGCCTCGGCGGACTGCCGATCAAGGCCGGGTCGCCGAGCGTCCCGATGCCCGGCTTCCGGCTCAACGTCGTCGACGGCGCCGGCGGGGACGTCGAGGCCGGCATGGAAGGCAACATCGTCCTGGGCCTGCCGCTGCCGCCTGGCACCCTGACCACGCTCTGGCGCAACGACGACCGCTACATTTCCTCCTACCTCCAGGCGTTTGAGGGCTACTACGCCACCGGTGACTCCGGCTACCGGGACGAGGACGGCTACGTCTTCGTCATGGGCCGCACAGATGACATCATCAACGTCGCCGGACACCGGCTCTCCACCGGCGCCATGGAACAGGTGATCGGCCAGCACCCGGCAGTTGCCGAATGCGCCGTGATCGGCCTCGCCGACCCGCTCAAGGGCCAGCGGCCCAGCGGCTATGTGGTCCTCAAGTCCGGGGTTGACGTGCCCGAGGACGTCCTCGTCAAGGACCTGATCGCCCTGGTCCGGCGCGACATCGGGGCCGTGGCGGACTTCAAGCACGTCACCGTGGTGGACGCTCTGCCGAAGACCCGTTCGGGAAAGATCCTGCGCAAGACCATGCGCCAGATCGCCGACGGCGAGACCTACGTGGTGCCCTCCACGATCGAGGACGCCGGCGTGATCGACGCGCTGATCGACACCCTGCGCCCCGGCCCTGCGTGACCGGAGCAGCCTCGTGGTCTAGTGATAGTCGCCGGCCCGTTCGCGGGCGATTTCCAACAGGGTGGAGTGGAAGGCCACCTCGGCCGGGGCATAGACCTTGTCCTCCCGCTGCGCCAGCAGTATCCTCCGCAGCGGGGCAGCGGAWCCCAGGCTCAGCACCTTCACGTCGGGATGCTGAAGTGCTACGGCGGTCTTGGGCACCATGGCCACGCCCATTCCCACGCTGACCATGGCCTGGGCCTCCTGGTAGTCGTTGGCCAGGAAGGCAATCTCCGGTTCGAATCCGGCGTCGTGAGCGGAGCGCTGCAGCACCTCCACGACGGGGTGGGCCTCGGCGCGCACGATCCAGGACTCGTTGCGCAGGTCGTCCATGCTTACCTGCTCACGCTCGGCGAGCGGGTGGCTGCGGGCCACCAGGATGACGGTGCTCTCCCGGAAGACCTCGGTTACGCGGATGGAATCGTCCCGGAACGGGTTCCAGGGGTAATCCCAGAGCAGGCACAGACCCGTGACTCCGGACTGCAGATCTGCGACGAGTTCATCGAAGCGGGCGCTGCGCAACGAGAGGCTGATGGCCGGGTAGCGCTTTTTGAAGGTCCGGATGACGATGGGCAGGAAGGATCCGGCCAGGGTTGGGAACGTACCCACGGTCAGGGAACCGCGTCTTAGGCCCGCAATCTGGCCCAGGTCGGACCGGGCTGCCTGCATCTGCCAGACGATCTTGCGGGCGTGGCCGGCCAGAACCTGGCCGGCCTCGGTGGGCACCACCCCGCGGGAGCGACGGGTGAGCAGAGGCTGCCCCACCTCCTGCTCGAGCTTGCGCAGCTGCTGGGAGACGGCCGAGGGCGTGTACATCATCAACTCGGCCGCCGCGGTGATCGAGCCCTGCTCCACCACCTCCAGCAAAAGCGCCAGCCGCCTTATATCGAACAAATCCTGGCCTTCGTCCTTTAGCAACGCTTCACCCTTCTTCGCCTTTGGTTCATTCCCTGCCGGGACCGGGCCTCCCTTGAGGACTTCGAGCACTTTTCCTGGCAACGGACGCTTTGCAGCTGGGGAATAATCCTCCAGCGCTCTATGAGTTAAGCAATCCTACATCCCCCTGAAAAAATCCAACATTGTCTAAAGTTGTGATCTGGCTCAATCTCTTTTCAGGTCCTCATTCAAGTCTGAGGCACGAGGAGAAGCGGGAAAAACCATGAAGATCGAAGCCCAATGGATGCGCGGAGGCACCAGCAAGTGCTGGGTGTTCGAAGCGGAACATCTTCAGGCGGGCGGCACCAGCCTCGATGTGCTGCTGCCGCGGCTGTTCGGCAGCCCGGACCCGCGCCAGATCGACGGCGTCGGCGGCGCCACCTCGACCACCAGCAAGGCCGTGATCCTGCACCGGCCCGTCAGTGGGGACATCGACGTTGAGTACACTTTTGCCCAAGTGGGCGTCGAAGAGGCCGCGGTGGACTGGGGCAGCAACTGCGGGAACGGCTCGGCGGTGGTGGGTCTGTACGCCATCGAGAAGGGCTGGGTGCTCCCCAACGGAGACGTTACCCGGATCGTCACCCGCAACACCAACACCAACCAAATCATCGTCCAGCGCGTGGCCACCCCTGCCGGAGCCCTGGCCTCCGTTCCGGACGCCCGGATGCCAGGCGTACCCTTCCCCGGCTACGCTGTGGGGCTCGGCTTCCAGGACCCTGCCGGCAGGACCACCGGTGCGCTGCTGCCCACCGGAGCGGCCACTGACACCCTCACCGCCGGCGGAACCCGCTGGACTGTGTCGATGGTCGACGCCGGAGCGCCCGTGGTGATCGTCAACGCCGAAGAACTGGGCCTGGACCTGGCCAGGTACGACAGCTGGCGCGCCGGAGTGGAGTTGCAGCTGGATACCCTGGAGCAGATCCGGCGGCAGGCGGCGGTGCGGATGGGGCTGGTCCGCACAACAGCCGAAGCGGCCCGGGCCATCCCCAAGCTCGCCATCGTAGCCGCGCCCGCCCAGGCCGACCCCGGCTGCGACGCCAACGTCATGATGCTCTCCATGGGCAAGCCCCACCCGGCCCTGGCCATCACCGGCAGCATCGCCCTGACCCTGGCCGCCCGCACCCCCGGCACCGTGCTGCACACCATCACGGGCGACTCCCTGGGGAGCACGCTCCGGCTCCGCACCCCCGCCGGGGTCATCGAGACCTGGAGCGAGGAGCACGACGGGACGCTCCTCGTAGGCGTCGACCGCACGGCCCGCACCATCGCCACAACCATCATCCATCTCCCCGAGGTCCCCGGCAGCGCCGTCGCTGCCTCCCTCGCGGGAGCCACCCGCTGAGGAGACGATCATGACCAAGACTGAGCACCGCACCGCTGTCGCTGCGGACGAGACCCGGGACAACGATGCCCCGCGTCCAACCCGCCGCCGCCGAATCCTACTGGCGGCGGCCGCCGGGTTCGCGTTCCTGGCGTTGATTGCGCTCGTGCTGGGGGGTGATATCTTCAACCCTTCGGCCACCCCGCAACCGGAGCACTCCATGACCGCTGTCCAAATCATCCCGCTCGTCATCCTCGTCATAATGTTCATCGTCGCCACGAAATGGCCGCTGAACATCGGCGTGATGGGGCTGGTGGCCTCCTTCGGCGTCGGCTATTTCATGCTCGGAATGACGGACAAGCAGATCCTCGAAGAGTTCCCCGCCAGCATCGTCGTGACGATCATCGGAGTCACGTACTTCTTCAGCATGGCCCAGCGGAACGGCACCATCGACATCATCGTCCAGACCTGCGTACGCCTCGTCAGGGGCAAGACGATGCTGCTGCCCTGGGTGTTCTTCCTGATCGCTGCTGCGCTCACGTCACTGGGCACCTTCTCGCCGGCCGCCGTCGCGCTGCTGGCACCGGCGGCCATCGGCTTCGCCTACGAGTCCCGGATCCATCCCGTGCTGATGGGCGCATTCATCATCAACGGAGCCCACGCCGGCGGCTTTTCCCCGCTGTCCGTCGCCGGGGTGCTGGTGCACGACATCGCCCTGAAGAACGGATTTCCCGTTTCCCAGGGCGCACTCTTCATCGCCAGCTTCGCCATCAATCTCATTCTCTCCGTGCTCACCATCGTCCTGTTCGCCCTCCTGGGCAGGCTGCGGGACGGCGAAGGCGGCCAGCATGCCGACGTCGACACCGCCCGCACCAGCCGCCCTCACGGGCAGCAGATCCTCACGCTGGCACTGATCGCGGTGATGCTCGTGTGCACCCTGGGCTTCCACTTGCCGATCGGCTTTGTCGCGCTCTCTGCCGGACTCCTGCTGGCGCTGGTCAACATCAAAGAACACCAGACGTTCATCGGCGGCGTCTCCTGGTCCACCGTCCTGCTGGTAGCCGGCATGATCACCTATGTCTCCCTGCTCCAGCACGTTGGCGTCATCGACACCCTCGCTGAGCAGGCTCTGGCACTGGGCGCACCGCTGCTGGTGGCCCTGGTCCTCTGCTACGTCATTGGGGTCGGCTCAGCCTTCGCCTCATCCACGGCGTTGCTGACCGCGTTCATTCCCCTGGCCGGTCCGCTCCTGGCTACCAGCTCGCTGAGCGCCTCAGGAACGGTCGCGGCGCTGGCTATAGCTGCCACGGTGGTGGATGTCTCGCCCTTCTCCACCGACGGGGCGCTGGTGGTCGCCAACGCCCGCGCCAACGACAGGCAGCGAGTCTACCGGCAGCTGATGGCGTATGCCGGGGGAGTGGTGCTCGTAGCCCCGGCCCTCGCCTGGGTCCTGCTGGTTCCCACCGGCATCATGTAAAACGCACGGCCATCGGCGACGCGGCTCCCGATAGCCAGGCCGCCCCCGCCGCATGGAATGAAGTCTTCGGTTGCGGCAAGCAACCAGGAAGAAGGCCCGGACACACATAGTCCGTAGGCACCAGACCGCAGTGGGGCGGCGAATGATGATCACCCGGATCATCGCCTATTCGCAACGCGCGCCGCCCCACTGCCCTGAAACGTCAACAGCGGCCGCATGGCACCAAGCATTCGAGACCATCCCCGCAAGGAAACCGCCGGGACGGCATTTCGCGGCAGTGTTTCCCGGGACTACCGGCAAGTGCCCTCCCGGTGACGGGAACGGGGGAGCGGCAGGCCTACGTCCGCGGCCGGTTCCAGCGGTATTCGTTCTCCGGCCGGCCGGGGGCGCCGTAGCGGGCGGCGCGGGTGACCGTTCCGGCGTCGGCGAGGTACTCGAGGTAGCGCCGGGCAGTGACCCGGGACATCCCGAGCGCCTCCATGACCTCGCTGGCCGACACCGCCTCGGCCTGCTGCCTGATGTAGTCCTGGACGGATTCCAGCGTGGATACGGCCAAGCCCTTGGGCAGCGACAGCTCGGACGGGGCACGGAGGCTGGCGAAGGCCTGGTCCACATCGCTTTGGGACGCCCGGGCTCCGGCTTCCCCGGCCAGGGGCGCGGCCAGCTGCTCGCGGAACAGCCGGTAGCTGGCGAGCTTGTCCGCAAAGGTCGCGTAGGTGAACGGCTTGATCAGGTACTGGACCACGCCGGTAGCCACCGCGCTGCGGACAATGTTAAGTTCCCGCACCGCGGTGATGGCGATGATGTCCGCGAACAGTCCGGCCGCCCGCATCCGGCGTGCGATGTCCAGCCCGTGCAGGTCCGGGAGGTTCATGTCCAGCAGGACCAGCTCCACCGGATTGCCTGCCGCGGAGAATTCGGTGAGCAGGCGCAGGGCGGACTGGCCGTCGGGCGCGGAGCCCGCCAGGGTGAAACCGTCCAGCCTTTCTATGTAGGCGGCGTGCGCTGCGGCAGCGATGGGCTCGTCCTCGACGACGAGCACCCGGATCTCGCTCATGGTTGTCCCTCGGTAGTGACCGGCAGCGTAGTGGCCGGCGGTGTTGTGACGGGCAGAGTGACGCGGAACAGCGCCCCGGCCGGGCTGGTGATTGTCATGGTACCGCCCAGCCGCTGGACCGCCTGGCGCACCAGGGCCAGCCCAAGGCCGCGTCCGAACGGTCCCGGGGCCTTGGTGCTGAAACCGTGCCGGAAGACGTCCTCCACGGCCGCGGGATCGATCCCGGGGCCGCTGTCCTCCACGGTAATCTCCAGGGCGGAGCCGGTGGTCTCGACGGTCAGCTCCACGAGCCTGGGTGCCGGCGCCTCGGCCGCGGCGTCGATGGCATTGTCCAGCAGGTTCCCCAGGATGGCCACGAGGTCCTGCACGGCCAGTCCGGTCACGGCCGTCGAACCGATGGCATTGAGGGTCAGTTCGACGCCGCGTTCGTGTGCTTCGGCTGCCTTGCCCATGATCAGGGCGCCGAGCACGGGTTCCTCGATGGAGCTCACAATGTCATCCGTGAGCCGCTGGCTCAGTTCCAGGTCCTTGGTGGCAAAGTCCAGCGCCTCGGGGCCCCGGCCCAGTTCCATGAGCGAGACGATGGTGTGGAGCCGGTTGGCGTGCTCATGGGTCTGGGCGCGGAGCGCGTCCGAGAGCGTGCGCATGGTCTCGAGTTCACTGCCCAGGGATTCGATCTCGGTACGGTCCCGGATGGTGGCGACCGTTCCGTATACAGGAGTGCCAGCGCCGGACTTCGCTCCGTGCGGGCGGGCGCCGGCAGATTCGGGTCCCACCGCGGGGCCCTGGTTGACCACCAGGATCCGCGAGCCGGTCAGGTGGATCTCATCCAGGGCGGTCCGCCCCGATTCGAAGAGTTCCTTGAGGCTGGGGGCCAGCGGCAACTCCGCGAGGGAGGGCGCAGCCTGGCGCCCGCCCCCCGCAACGCCGCCGTCAGCGCCGGAGGTGGGACCGCCGTCGGCGGACTGTTTCCTCAGCCCGAGCAGTTCGGCGGCCTGGTCGTTGTACATCACCACTTTGCCCCTGGGGTCGATGAGGATCACGCCCTCACGCACCGAATGCAACACCGATTCGTAGTACGCGAAGAGCTGGCCCAGCTCTTCCGGGCCCCAGCCGCGGGTCACCCGGCGCAGGTACCGTCCCAGGAGCCAGGCCGCCGCCGACCCGCCGGCCAGCAGCGCCAGGCTGATGGCCAGCAGCGCCGGCAGCCGGCCGGAGAGTGCGACGTCCACCGTCCGGACCGTCACGCCCGCGGCCACGAGCGCCCGGACCTTGCCGTGGGCGTCCTTCACCGGGGCGATGGTGCGCACCGACGGGCCGAGGGTGCCGGCCACGACTTCCGTGAACACCTGGCCATGGAGGGCTGCGTCGATGGAGCCGATATACGGTTTGCCCAGTTCCTCATCGCGCGGGTGGGTCCAGCGTGTGCGGTCCGGGGCCATGATCGTGATGAAATCCGCGTCGGCGTCGTTCATGGTCTTCAGGGCATACGGCTGCAGCAGGGCCGTGGGATCGGCTGTGTCCGCCGCCGCCAGGACGAAGGGGGCGTCGGCGACGGCGGTGGCGATGCCGGCCATCCGGCGTCCGGCCTCGTCGTAGGCGTGATCGCGCGCGTCCACGAACACGGCCGTACCAACGATGGCCGTCAGGGCCACCACGAACAGCAGGTTGGCCGCAAACAGCCTGCGGGCGATGCTCCAGCGCCGGATCATCAACACCTTCCATGACCAATATGAACGCAAGGGTGATGCGCGTCACCTTCTCATCAATGATGGGGTTACACGCAAGAAGGACAAGAGCAGACCACAGCCAGGACCGCACCAAGTCCAGCCTATCCAAGGAGAACACCATGGCCTCTCAACGAGGAGAGTCAGCAGCACCGGCCGCCGCTCCGGCCAAGAAGCGCAAGGGACTGGACAAGTCCCACTACCTCTACATCGCAGTCATCGTCGCCGTGATCGCAGGTGCCGTTATTGGCCTGCTGTTCCCCGAGGTCGGCAAATCCCTCAAGCCGCTCGGCGACGGCTTCATCAAACTCATCAAGATGATGATTGCGCCCGTGATCTTCTGCACGATCGTGCTCGGCATCGGCTCCATCGCCAAGGCCGCGACGGTCGGCAAGGTCGGCGGCCTGGCGCTCGCCTACTTTGTGGTCATGTCCACCTTCGCCCTGGCGATCGGCCTCGTGGTCGGCAACCTGATCCACCCGGGCGAGGGCCTCAAGCTCGCCCCCTATGATCCGAACAAGAAGGCGGCAGTCGACAGCACCGTTGACTTCCTGCTGGGCATCATCCCGGGCGACATTCCTGTGTTGCCGACTCTCCTCGCCGCGATCCTGGTCGGCTTCGCGCTGCAGAAGATGGGCCCCCAGGGAGCCCCGATCCTCAAGGCCGTCGGGTACGGCCAGGCCCTCGTGTTCCGCATCCTCATCATGATCATGTGGCTGGCCCCGGTCGGAGCCTTCGGCGCGATCGCCGCGGTGGTCGGCGCCACCGGCTTCCAGGCCATCATCAGCATGGCGACCCTGATGGGCGCCTTCTACATCACCTGCGCCCTGTTCATCGTCGTGGTCCTCGGCGGTTTGCTCAAGGCGGTCGCGGGCGTCAGCATCTTCAAGCTCATGAAATACCTCGGCCGCGAATACCTGCTGATCTTCTCGACCTCCTCCTCCGAAGCCGCGCTGCCCCGCCTGATCGCGAAGATGGAACACCTCGGCGTGTCCAAGCCCGTCGTGGGCGTCACGGTCCCCACCGGCTACTCCTTCAACCTGGACGGGACCGCCATCTACCTGACCATGGCGGCACTCTTCGTCGCCAACGCCATGGGCACGCCGCTGGACCTTGGCGCCCAGGTTTCCCTGCTGGTCTTCATGATCATCGCCTCCAAGGGTGCCGCCGGCGTCACCGGCGCCGGCCTGGCCACGCTGGCCGCCGGACTCCAGGCGCACGCACCCCAGCTGCTGGGCGGCGTGGGCATGATCGTCGGCATCGACCGGTTCATGTCCGAGGCGCGCGCCCTGACCAACTTCACCGGCAACGCCGTCGCCACGGTGCTGATCGGCACTTGGGTCAAGGAGATCGACGGCGGACGCGTGGACCGTGTCCTGGCCGGTGCCGAGCCGTTCGACGAAGAGACGATGCTGGCCGGCCACTCCGGCGCACCGGATGCCGCCGAACAGCCCGCACAGCCGGCACAACCGGTCCTGGCACACGCCTGAACCGACGCCTGCACCGTCCTGACCCGCGCCGGAACCGGCCTGAGCCGCACCCCGGCCCTAAACTGACCGGAAGCACTACCGCTCGATGACGCCCCAAGCGCCCGGCAGCCCAGCTGCCGGGCGCTTGGGCGTTCGGTTCAGCCCTCGTCGGCGCCGAAGGGGGTGACCACGGTGCGGCGGGGCGTCCCTTCGTCGTCGTAGTTCAGGGTGCTGACGCGTACGCCGTACAGCGCCGAAAGCTGCGCATCGGCGAGGAGCGGCCCGGCAGGCCCGGTCACCACACCCGCGGCGCCCATCAGGACCACCGAGTCCGCGAGGAACAGGGCGTGGTCCGGGTGATGGGTGCTCACGAGCAGCGACATCCCGGTCCGCACGAGTTCCCTCAGCAGCTGGAGGACCCGGACCTGGTTCTTCAGGTCCAGCCCGGTGGACGGCTCGTCCAGGACGAGGAGCCGCGAACCGCCCGCGATAGCCCGTGCAATCAGGACCAGCTGCTGCTCGCCCCCGCTCAGCGTCGGAAACAGCCGGCCGGCCAGGGCGGCGATCCCGACCTGGTCCATGGCGCGGAGCGCGGCGGCCCTGTCCCGGCTGCCGGGGGAGCGGAAGACGCCGATGTGGCGGGCACGGCCCATGACCACCATGTCCAGGGCCGGGTAGCCGAACGTGCTGCCGCGCGCCTGGGGAACATAGCCCGCCGTCTCGGACCTGCGCACCGCACCCTCCTGTACGGCCAGCATGCCGGCCGCGCAGCGCACCAGGGTCGTCTTGCCGCTGCCGTTGGGCCCCAGGACCGCGGTCACGGTGCCCGGCGGCACCGAGAAGCTGAGATCCTTGAACACCCAGTTCTGCGGTGAATAGCCGAACCCGGCCCCGCGCAGCTCAAGCACCGTCCCAGATCCTCTCCCGGTTCCGGCGCAAGAGCACGAAGAAGACCGGTGCGCCGATCAGGGCGGTCAGGACGCCCAACGGGATTTCCCCGGCCGTGGCGGTGCGCGCGATGGTGTCGATGGCGATCAGGTAGGCCCCGCCCAGCAGGAAGGAGACCGGCAGCAGCACGCGGTGGTCCGGTCCCACCCACATGCGTGCGAGGTGGGGGATGACCAGCCCCACCCAGCTGATGACGCCGCTGACGGCGACGGCCCCGGCGACCATGAGGGCCACGGCGGCGAGGACCGCCCAGCGCAGGGGGCGGGGCCGGAGCCCCAGGGCGGTGGCGTCGTCGTCGCCGAGCGAGAGCACATTGATCCGCCACCGCAGGGCCAGCAGGACGACGCCGCCGGCAGCGATAGGGATGAGGGCCACCAGCACTTTCGCCCAGGTGGCGGTGGAGACACTGCCAAGCAGCCAGAAAACGATGGCGGGCAAGGTGGTGAACGGGTCCGCCAGATACGTCACCAGGGCCACCAGGGCGGAGAAGAACGAGGCCGTGACGATTCCGCCGAGGACCACCATGAGGATGTGGGCGCCGCCCCGCCCGGACGTGATGAGGAAGACGATTCCCAGTGCCAGCAGCCCGAAGCCGAACGATCCGCCCACGAGGGCGACGGGGCCCAGGCCCAGCAGCAGGGCCAGGGCACCGCCGAAGGAGGCGCCCGAGGAGACGCCGATGACCTCCGGGCTGACCAGGGGATTGCGGAACACGGCCTGCAGGGCCGCGCCACCGATTGCGAGGGCGCCACCGACCAGCAGGGCCAGCAGGACCCTGGGCAACCTGACCAGCAGCACCACGTTTTCCTCGGCCGCGGGAAGGCCCGGGCCGAAGGGAACTATTCGCGAGGCCAGGATCTGCACGACATGGTCCAGGGGCACGCTGTAGCGGCCGCTGGCGAGTGCAACCGCGGACACGGCCGCCAGGACTGCTCCGGAGAGCAGGCATGGACCGATGACCTGGCGCAGCCCCGGTCCGCGGCCGCCGGGGGGTCCCGTGGTCAGAGGCTGGGCCTCACGAAGCATCGAACTGCCGGTAGTTGGCCGAGGTGCCGTTGGCTTCGGTCCAGAGGATCTTGTCCAGCTCGGGCGCCGATGGCCGGTGGCGGTACAGGAAGTCGAAGTAGTCGTTTGTCTCGTCCCTCAGCGTGGAGCGGTTGCCGGAGGGGAAACTGACATCTGTGAGCCAGCGCCACATCAGTGGCGATTCCTGGCCGGGGGGATCCCAGCGGTAGCCGCCCAGCGGGACCTTGTAGACGCGGCGGGAGCGCACGGCGGAGACGCTTTGCCACACCGGGTTGGCGTAGATGTCGGCGGGCATCGCGCCGTCGAAGTTCCCGAGCAGGATGATTTCCGGATCCCAGGCCAGGACCTGTTCGACGTCCACGCCCACCATGCCCTTGCCCTGAAGGCCCTGCGGGCCGGTGGCGGGGTTGTGTGCCCCGATGAGCTTGATGTAGAAGTCGTTGTAGCTGCCGTTTCCGGCCACCTTGAGGCCGCCGCTGAACCTGTTGAAATAGACGATGCCCGGGCCGCCGGTGCCGCGGGCGGCGGCCTCGGCCCGGATGGCCTTCTGTTGCCCGTCGCTGCGCGCCTTCATCTGCACGGCCCGGTCCGGGCGGCCCAGCATCGTTGCGAAGAGCGCGGCCCACGTATCCACGTCCTGCTGCGTGCCGGTGTTCGTGATGCCCAGGACCTTCATCCCGGCCTGTTCCAGCGGTGCCGTCAGTTGCGCATCGCTCCACTGGACCACGACGTCGGGGTTCAGCGCCCGGATGCTTTCGACATTGGGCGTGAAGTCCGTCGTGGCGATGTCGTGCGGGATGTTCAGGGCCTCCGGGTACATGGCGCCCATGGCGCCGTCGCGCATCGCGACCCAGGAGGCGTTGTGCATCCCGGCGAGATGGCTGGCGCCCTGGTCGACGGCGGCCAGCAGGGAGGCGGCGGGCATGGGAATGGTCACCACGCGGGTGACCGGGTGGTCGAAACTCAGGACGGTCCCGCGCTGGTCCGTCACCTGGATCCCGGCCGGGTCGGAGGCGGAACCCGGGGGCGCTGTACCGGCAGTCCCTGCCGGCGGCGTTGACTGCGGCGACGACTGTGGCGCCGTGCCGGCCGCGGCGCAGGATGCGAGGAACAGCGCCCCTCCGCCGTAGAGGGCCGCTGCCAGTACAGATCGTCGGTTGGCTTCGGGGATGCTCATCGGCCTACCTCCCGGGAAGGACCGCGCGCCACGGCCTTTCGCTCCGCGCCGGCCACAGCAATGGTCCCGGTGCGGCATTTCCTCACAGCATCCGCCGAATGCGCAGGGGTGTCAATGCCGGTCACACCGGGCATTGTTCGCCGGTGGGCGCCGGTGCTAGCCTCGCTGATATCCCCTGTGAAACGAGGCCACGGGATGGAAATCAACGGCGCCCAACTGTTTGTCCGCTACGCGTATCCGCCGAATTCGCGGGGCAGCTGCGGGCCGCCTGACAGCGACGCGCTGCTGCACTATGGCCAGTCCGGGGTGACCGACGCGGGCCTGCGCGAACTGGCGAAGGGGTTCGCCGGCGCCTGGCCGTACCTGGAGCTCATCGCCGGTGCCACCGGCAACCCGGACCCGCTGGACTACGCGGTGGTGGAGGCCTACTGGGTGGGAAACACGTTGCTGGACTCCGTGGGTGTACGCAGCATCGGCAATTCCATGGAGGACCGGTTCCGCGCACGGACCGGGCATCAGTTCCCGCACCTGATGGAAGGGGTCCTGGCCGGCGGCGTCCCGCATCACAGCTTCCACGTCCTGGAAATCTATCCGTGGACGGGACTCCTGCGCGATGACCGGCGCTCATCCACGGCCCTGAACGTCCTTGACCAATGCCGCATCCGGTGGGGCGAGGTGGTGGCCATCGAAGGGGACAGCGCCCTCGTGCGCTCGCGGCCCCTGGCGTGGGACGGGATGGCGCTGTCGCTGGGGGAACCGGTGATCGAGACGGCCAAGTACGCCGTGGCCGGGTCCGGCTTCATTGCTGACCTCACGCCCGGGGACATGGTGTCCCTCCACTGGGACTGGGTGTGCGACCGGCTCTCGCCCGCCCAGCTCCACCGGCTCCGGCACTACTTTGCGCGCCACCTCAAGATCGCGAATTCCGGCGTGGAGCACCGCGGCGCCGCGATCGCCCTCGAATAGCGGGCGCCTTGCAGTTCCGTCAGTGGAGAGTTCCTTCAGTGGGGGAGTCCAGCCAGTGGGGAGTGAAGGCTACGGGACCGTGTCGGTGGGGTCCGGGCCCCGTCCCATGAGCTCAAGTCCCGTCATCGCACGGTCGGCACCTTCCTGGTCCACGCGTTCCAGGGCGAAGCCCATGTGGATCAGGACCCACGTGCCGCTCTCCACAGGGCCGTCATCGAGGAGGCCAATGTTGATTTTGCGCTCCACTCCGGCCACATCCACCAGGGCGAGTTGCCCGTTGTAGCCGTCGATCACTTCGATGATCCGGCCCGGTATTCCCAGACACATCCGTGGTTCCTCCTCAGCCTGCTTCATCCGGAGCCGCGCTCGCGGGCGCTGCGTCTGCGTTCGTGATGCGGGCTGCCACCAGGGTGCGGACTGCTTCCACGGCTGCCGGAACGGCGCGGGACACGTCCTCGGACAGTCCCATGCCCTCGTCCGTTCGCCCCGCGATGCAGCCGACCAGGTAGGTTTCCGGCAGCGATCCGCCCAAAACACGCAGACGGCGGAGGACAGCCAGCGGGTCCATACCATGCGGATCGAAGGCCGGATCGGCCCGCAGGCCGGCCGGCGTCAGCGGACCGCCGCTTTCCAGGTCCTCCACCCGGATCTTCAGGATCCGGAGCGTCCCTGCGCTTGTGCTCCCGTCGGCCGGGGCCGGGAGCACATCCACGAGCACCAGCGCATCCACCCCGTCCAGGAGATCGTAGGCGAGGTGCAGCCCGCGGATCCCGTAGTCCCGCACCTGGACCTCCTCCGGCGCCCAGCCGGGCAGGCCGGACTGCTCCTCGGCCAGCCGGCGGGCGACGGCCGGCCCAAATCCGTCGTCGCGAAGGAACACGTTCCCCACGCCCGCCACCAGGACCCCGCTCACACCGGGCCTCACATGCTCCGCATTCGCACGTAGCGCTTGATGTCCGGAATTGAACGCAGGCCGACGACGGCTGCTGCCAGGCCCGCGGCCAGCAAGAGCACGACTGTCATGATGCCAAGAGCTTTCATGGTGATGGTTCCTTTCCGTTGTCCGGGGCCGGCGCCGCGGTGAGCGGGACGAGTTCCTCGGGGGCGAAATACAGATACCGTCCGTACCACTCCTGCAGTTCGGCGGCGGGGTCCGCCTCGAGGACCACCGCGACGTGCGTTCCGCCGTCGACGTCGAAGTGGACTCCGGTGACACGCCCCGACTTGCCGGCGAAGAAGAGGTCCTGGGCGTCGGCGCGGCGCAGCGGGACAACCCGCACCCTGCTGCCGCGTGAGACCGGGACGCCGTCGATGAAGACGGTGTCCGATCCCGGATCCACGGCCGCGTCCCGGGCCGGATCCCACCACGGCGTGCCGGCGCCGGTGTCCGCGTCGGAGGCGCCCGGAACCGAGAATTCCGGAACTGAGAACTCCGGATAGGCCGGGACCGCGGGGCCGGGGAAGCCGTCGCCTCCGATGCTCCCGGGTCCACGGGGCGCACCGGCGTGCGGGTTCCGCAGGACGCCGTGCAACTGCTGGAGCTCCTCTGCCGTCATGTTTTCGCAGCGCTCGATGATCGCGGCGGCCCGGGCATCGGTTGACCGGGCCTCCGCCTTTTCCGCATCGGTCAGGGTGAGCACCCGCAAGGTCAGGATTTCATCGATCTCCGTCGCGTCGAACAATTCCACGGTGCTTTCCGGTGCTACCGCCGGATGGTCATAGAGGATGATCGGGGACAGGAGCAGGACATCGCGCTGCCCCTCGGGGCCGGCGAGCACCGGCCAGCAGCGGTGCTGGCTGCACGAAGCCGCCGCCGCTGCTGCCCATCCCGGCGGATCGATCACCGACAGGAAATCGGCGTCGTGGACGGCGAGCAGGACATGGGCTCCGATGAACGAGTACTCGATGGCGGTACGCGTGTCGGTGGCCGCTGCCGCCGCGTTCTCCACCGTGACCCTGAGCCGCCACAGCGGCCCGTGCGCCTGCCCGCCCGGGGCGCCGGCCTGGGCGGCCTGCCCCGGCGCCACCACTTGCGCCGCCAGCAGGCGCACCTCGCCACGAAGCTCCCGCCGCCGGCGCACAAGCCGGCCGGCAATGGCGCCGGCGGGATCCAGCACGGGCTCGATGTCCTCGTTCGCCGGCACGTTCACCGGCGCGCACACGCCCGCGGCAAGCTGGCCGAGGCTGTACGGCCCGAGGGTGATCTCCTGATCCGTTGCCTCGTCCCAGCTAAGCCACCGGGAGGCGCCGACGGTGAGTTCGTCGACGGGCGTGAAACCGCCGGCATCCGCGCGTTCGGCGGAACGGCTCTGGAGGTGCAGGAAGCGCAGGTGCACGTCGACCCGGGCCGCGGGTCCCGGCTCGAGGAGGCAATCCGCTGCCATGTCCGGCTGTTCGCCGGCACCGGATTCAGCCGCGCCCGGCGGCCCGAGCACGCCGAACTGCCAGCGGGCCTGGTTCTTGGCGGACGAGGCGCGGTAGGGGTACAGGAGGTACCCCTCGTAGAGGACGGCGTCGGCGACGGCGCGGGCCAGGCTGAGTCCGGTGTTCACGGCACCGGGTCACCCGCCCCGGCCAGCAGCCCCTCGATGGCGGCCTCCCAGGAAATCAAGCCGTGGACCGCCTTGTACCTGGCCAGGGCCGCGAGGACGTCGCGGTCCAGGCGGATCCATCCCTGGTTCGGGAAGAATGCGTCCATCAGCGACCGCCAGGCCGCCACGGGCAGGGCGTACCGCGTTTCCCGGTCCCAGGGAATCTGCTCGACGCCGAAGCCCGCCGCGCCGCGCGTGAAGACCGTCCCGGAGAAGAGGAACTCCAGCGGGACCGTCCCGTCCCGCAGGGAGTTCAGGTATTTTGCCGCTGCGACGTCGAAGTCGAACGTGCAGGGCAGCGGCAGGTCAACGTCGGCACTGTCCGCAAATCCCTGGACCAGGATGCCGCTGTGCATCCAGATGAAGGGCTTGAGCGTGGTGGGCCACCGTCCGCGGGTGCCGAAGAGTTCCAGCAGCCCGGTTTCCTCGTCGGCGTCGTAGCCGCGGCGCTGGGCCAGGATCCGCACCTGGCACCGGAGGGCCATGGCATGGACGGCGGCGCCGCTTTTCTCCTGGATCCGCAGGCGGGCGGTCAGCTGGGGTGCGRCCGCGTAGGGCTCCGGGGCGATGTCCAGCACACTGAAATCGAGCTCAACCATGGCGTCCCTCCAGATCTGCCGCGGGGGCGCCCGGCCTGCTGCGGCGGCTGATCCGGTCGAAGAATCCCGCGAGCTCCTGGCGGGACTCCTGGCCGCCGTCGAAGCCCTTCCATACCCGCCGCAGGCGGCCCACCAGCTCGTAGCACGCATCGATGGGGACAAGGTGGCAGTCCGCCCGGCCCCGGTCGGGGCCGGGGGCGCGGATCAGCAGGGCTTCCGTGTCGGGGGCGAGCGCGGTGATGGCCGGGTTGGCCGCCTCGACCGACGCCCAGGCAGCCAGGGGAAGTTCGGACTCCGTGGCGCCCGCGGGGCTCGGGTAGAAAGCGGCCGTCCGGCCAAGAGCCGAGTTGAAGAAGAAGAATGCCAGCCCCACCGGGATTTCCAGCTCGTCCCACTGGGCCTGGCCGAGCTCGAAGGGCTCGAACGAGAGGTAGCGGTCAGGGACGGAGCGGTAACGCAGATGGGCCGACGAGTCCGTGAACAGCAGATAGCAGGGCCGGCACGTGCACAGCAGGGAGCGGTTCTCCAGATCCACCACGTGCTGGTGGGCGTCCGGGATGGGCTCCGCGCACATCTCGCAGCGCTCGCCGGCAGGCTGGGCCGGGCGGGTGGACGCTATCCGGCGGAGCACGGCGAGCGCCGACGCGCTGTTTCCGGCGCTGTTGTTTCCGGCGCTGTTGTTTCCGGCGCTGCCGGCCGGCTGACTTCCGGTTCCCGGCGTCGCCGTCATGCCCTGCTCCGTTCCCGTGCCGCGGAATTCATGTGCCTGCATCTCACAGCGGGTCCGCGGTGGTGGGGACGGCCACGGAGGGAACCCCGTCGCGGAGCAGCAGCGGGAGGGGATCAAGATGCAGCGCCTTGTCCTCCAGACAGGCCCCGGCCTTCCGGACGTCGAAGTGGCTGCGGCAGTGCGGGCAGCGCAACAGCCCCCCGCCCACCGGGGCAGCCAGCGCCCGCTGCAGCGAGGCGCCCGGCATGGAGTGGGTGCACCGCGGGCACCGGTCCACAAACGCGTAGACGTCCGGGCCGATCCGGCACGTAAGTACCTCCACGCCCGCCACCAGGAAGCCGGCCACGGCTCCGGACTCCAGCTCAGCGAGGGCCGGGACCGCCCGCCACGTGCCTGAGGCCGGCGTGCCGGAGTCGGGGACCGCCCAGTCCGGCGCGGCACTGTGAGTGCCGCCGTCGGGCGGGCCGCCCAGCCCGTCCAGCCGCGAGCGCAGGGCGCCGACCGGGATGAGGGCAGGAACGGCGGCGGGAGCCGCCTCCTCCACTTCGATGCCGGTCACCTCGGGCGCCGCAGATTCGATCGCGTCCTCGACGGCGAGCTTGAGCGTCACCGACGACGACGGACAGCCCTGGCAGCTGCCCAGCAGCCTCAGCCGGACGACGCCTTCTTCGCTGATACCGAGCAGTTCCACATCCCCGCCGTGCGAGCCGAGGTAGGGCCGGACCGAGTCCAGGGCGCCGGCGACCCTGCCGGGCAGGTCCACGGGGTGCAGCCCGTGGATCAGGAGCAGGCCTGACACCAACGGGTCGGAGGTGAGGGCGGACACCGTTCCCGGGCCGAGCGCACCCTGCGAATCGAGCACGTGCAGGATCCGCTCCAGCCCGGCACCGTAAAGTTCCGTCACCTGCCGGACCAGTTCCTCCGCCCGGTCCCGGGCCACCGGACCGCCAGAGCCCAGTGCGTCCAGGAGGGAACTGATCCGTTCACCGGCCGAGCCCAACAGATTCTCCCGGTCCATGGCGGGCTACTCACCGGTGAGCGACTGTGTGGGGGAGTGCAGCAAGTCCAGCGTCTGCCCGTCGCCGAGATACATGTGGACGCCGCACGGCAGGCAGGGGTCGAAGCTGCGGACGGTGCGCATGATGTCGATGCCCTTGAAATGATCGCGGTCGTTCTCCTCGAAGATGGGCTGGCCCTGCACCGCGTCCTCATACGGGCCCGGTGTTCCCTCGGAGTCGCGCGGGCTGGCGTTCCAGGGCGTCGGCGGATAGGGATGGTAGTTGGCGATCTTGCCGTCGCGGATCACCATGTGGTGCGAGAGCACGCCGCGGACGGCTTCGGTGAAGCCGCAGCTGATGGCTTCCTCCGGCACCTCGAAGGACTCCCACGTCTTGGTGCGGCCGGCCCGGATTTCCTCGAGCGCCTTTTCGGCGAAGTGCAGGGCGGCGGCCGCCGCGTAGGCCTGGAAATAGGTCCGGGCGCGGTTCCGCTCCAGCGTGTTGCTCCACTGCGGGATCTTCCATTCCAGGGTCACCGGGCCCTTCAGCGCAGTCTTGGGGAGCTCGATCTGGACGCTGCTGCCCGTTGACTTGAGGTAGCCGGTGTCGACGAAGCCGGCAAGGGCGGTCGACCAGAGCCGGGCCAGCGGGCCGCCGCCGGTATCCAGCGCCAGGTTGCTTTCGCCGTCATTCCACCGCGGTGACATCACCCAGCTGTACTTGTCCTCGAGGTCGCGCTTCTGCGGCCGCGGGTTGGTGTGCTGGTTCCAGGGGTGCCGGCGGTCCACCGGGTTGCCCAGCGGATCGCGGGTGACGAACATTTCCTGGTCGCCCCAGTCCTCGTAGTAGGACGAGCCCAGCATGATCCGGATCCCCAGGTTGATGCGCACCAAGTCCGTGGTCACGAGTTTGCCGTCCACCACGACGCCGGGGGTGACGAACATCTTCCGGCCCCACTCCGTCATGTCCTTGTAGGCGAAATTGCAGAACTCCGGGTCCTGGAAGGACCCCCAGCAGCCCAGCAGGGTGCGCCGCAGCCCCACCTGCTCGTACCCGGGCAGGGCCGCATAGAAGAAGTCGAAGAGGTCATCGTGCATCGGCACGACCTTCTTCATGAACTCCACGTACCGCATGAGCCTGGTGATGTAGTCCGTCATCAGCTGGATCGTCGCCACGGTGCCCACGCCGCCGGGGTAAAGCGTGGAGGGATGGACATGCCGGCCCTCCATCAGGCAGAACATTTCCCGGGTCATTCGGCTCACTTGCAGCGCCTCGCGGTAGAACTCCCCGGTAAACGGGTTCAGCGAGCGCATGATGTCCGCGATGGTGCGGTAGCCGTGCTCAGCGGCGTGCGGGGCCGGCGTGTTCTCGGCTTTGGCCAGCACCGACGGGTTGGTTTCGGAGACCATCTTCTCGCAGTAGTCCACGCCGACCAGGTTCTCCTGGAAGATGTTGTGGTCGAACATGTACTCGGCGGCCTCGCCCAGGTTGACGATCCATTCGCCCAGGTGGGGCGGCTTCACGCCGTAGGCCATGTTCTGYGCGTAACAGGAACAGGTGGCGTGGTTGTCGCCACAGATTCCGCAGATCCGGCTCGTGATGAAGTGCGCATCCCGGGGGTCCTTGCCGCGCATGAAGATGGAATAGCCGCGGAAAATCGAGGACGTGCTGTGGCATTCCACCACTTGGTTGTTCTTGAAATCGACCTTGGTGTAGATGCCGAGGCTGCCGACGATCCTTGTGATCGGGTCCCAGGCCATCTCCACCAGGTTCTCGCCCGCGGTACCGTCCGCCGGGGGCATCGGAATCGTCGAAGTCATTGCATTGCCTCTCTGCCTAGCGTCCCTACCAGGTCCGCTTGGCGCCGGTCAGCAGATCATTACCGGGTTTGCGCCAGCGGGGTTCCTGGTCCAGCGTGTGCTTCGTGATGTTCCGCAGTGTCCTGATGGTCTTGCCGTACGGCATGACCGACGCGGTCGACAGCTTGCCGCCGGGAGGTTCGTCCATGAACGGCATGAATTTGTCCGGGAAGCCCGGCATTGTGCAGCCGATGCAGATGCCGCCTACGTTGGGGCAGCCGCCGATTCCGTTCATCCAGCCGCGTTTGGGCACGTTGCACTTGACCACCGGTCCCCAGCAGCCGAGCTTGACGATGCACTTCGGGGACCCGTATTCGGTGGCGAAGTCGCCCTGTTCGTAGTACCCGGCGCGGTCGCATCCCTCGTGCACCGTCTGGCCAAACAGCCAGGTCGGCCGGAGCGCCTCATCCAGGGGAATCATGGGGGCCTGTCCGGTGGCCTGATACAGCAGGTACGTCATGGTTTCGGAAAGGTTGTCCGGCTGGATGGGGCAGCCCGGGACGCACACGATCGGGATCCCGGCTTTGGAGCGCCAGTCATACCCGAGATAGTCGGGCACCCCCATGGCGCCGGTGGGGTTTCCGGCCATGGCATGGATGCCGCCGTAGGTCGCACAGGTGCCGGCGGCGATGATCGCCGTCGCCTTGGGCGCCAGCCGGTCCAGCCACTCGCTGGTGGTGATCGGCTGTCCGGTGTCGAGGTTGTTGCCGAAGGCCGCCCAGTAGCCGCCCGCGGCGTGCAGCTTTTCATTCGGGATGGACCCCTCCACCACCAGCACAAACGGCTCCAGCTCGCCGCGGTCCGCCTTGCGGAACCACTCGAGGAAGTCGTCGGCGCCTTGCTGCGGGCCGCATTCGAAGTCGATCAGCGGCCAGTGCATGGCAATCTTGGGTAGTCCGGGAAGCGCCCCAAGGGCTATCTCCTCGACGCTTGGCTGGGTTGCCGCCGTCAGGGCCACGGAGTCACCGTCGCAACTGAGTCCGGCATTGATCCACAGGACGTGGATCAAGGTTTCTTCCGCTTTCAATGCAGTAGCTGTAGGCATCGTTGCCTCCTTCGGAGCCCGCCCTGTGGCCGCGGCTCGAATGTTGCGTCAACGGTCAAACGCGTAGTCCGCCAGAGCGCGGCGCACTCCCGGCGGCAGCCGCCGCCGGGTGGGGATTCTTCCGGATCCACTCCAGCCAGCCGTCCATGCCGTCGCCGGTGGTAGCTGACAGGGTCAGGACGTCGACGCCGGGATTGAGCAGGCGCGCCTGGCGCACGCAACGTTCGACGTCGAACTCCACATAGGGGAGCAGGTCTGCTTTGTTGATGATCACCAGGTCGGCAGCCAGGAACATGTGGGGGTATTTCTGCGGTTTGTCATCGCCCTCCGTAACTGAGATCACGACGACCCGGGCCGATTCGCCGAGGTCAAACAATGCCGGGCACACCAGGTTGCCCACGTTTTCGATGAAGAGTGTCGATCCGGGGACCGGATCCAGCGCGCCCAGCGCCCGCTGCAGCATCCCGGCATCCAGGTGGCAGCCCGCCCCGGTGTTGATTTGGATCACCGGCCGCCCGGTGGAGCGGATCCGGTCGGCGTCCAGCGAGGTCTCCTGGTCCCCTTCGATCACACCAATGACCAGCTCACCGGCAAGTTCCCTGATGGTCCGGACCAGGAGCGTGGTCTTGCCCGCCCCTGGGGAACTCATGACATTGAAGGCCTGGATGCCGCGTCCTTCCAGCCAACCCCGGTTCCGTGCGGCCAGGAGGTCGTTCTTGGCGAGCAGGTTCTCCTCCAGGGAGATGAGGGTCCGTCCCTCCGCCGCGGGGCTGTGCCCGGCGTCGGCTGTCCCGGGGGATTGGGGACGCGGATGGCCGTGATCGTGCTCGTGATCGTGGGGATGGCCGTGATCGTGCGGATGCTCGTGCGGATGCGGGTGCGGATGTTCGTGCGGGGCCGCAGCAGGGGGCAAGATGTCGTGCACAGTGCCGTCGAGGTCCGAAACCCTGGTGCCGGCGTCGTCGCCGCATCCGCACGTCGCACACATGTCTACGCAACCTCCACCGAGGTGACCAGGAGCTCCCGGCCACTGACGACTTCGACATCGGCACTGCCGCAGGGGCAGAGCAGAAACATGTCCTCAAGGACGAACTCGTCGCGGCAGCTGCGGCATCTGGCCCGGCCCTCGGATTCATCGATCGTCAGGGTTGCCCCGGCCAGCGGCGTGTCAGCTGAAACGACTTCGAAGCAAAAGCGCATGGCGTCCGGGAGGACGCCGCTCAAGGGTCCGATCCGCAGGTTGACGCCCGTCACGGAGCGTCCACCGGTCCGGTCCAGGACCGCCTCCACAAGACTTTGCGTGATCGAAAGTTCGTGCATGAGCCGCTGCCACCTCGTCGTTTCAATGTAGGCCTGCGGGGTACAAACTTCAATATCTCCGGGGTCGCCGGAGCGCCCTTGGCGTCCCCCGGGCGTGCCTGCCGGCACGCCCGGGCCGCCGTGACAGCCCGGTAGCAACCTTCGACTTCAACCCGAACGTCAAGGCACAGCCTCCGGCGCAGTGTCAAGGTCCGGCGAATACCGTGTCGGGCGCTGTAACCTTGGGAGGAACGCGCTGGGCTCCGGGAGCCCGGAAGCGGCAAAATGAAGCACGACAATCACCGTCATCGAAAGTGTGGATAGATACGTGAGCAGCGAACAGGGTTCAGCAACTCTGGAAGGCACCGAACTCGATCTGGAAGACGCCGTCATGGGCCCCACCGGGCGGCCCCAACGCGACTTTCCGGAGCCCGCGCCGCTGTCCTCCCACGGTCCTGCGCGGGTCATCGCCATGGTGAACCAGAAGGGCGGGGTCGGCAAAACCACGTCCACGATCAACCTCGCCGCAGCCCTGGCCGAATACGGCCGCCGCGTGCTCCTGGTCGACTTCGATCCGCAGGGCGCCCTGTCCGCCGGCCTGGGCACCAACCCGCACGAGCTCGACCTCACCGTGTACAACGTGCTGATGGACCGCAAGGTGGACATCCGCGACGCCATCCAGAAGACCGGCGTGGAAAACGTAGATCTGCTCCCGGCCAACATCGACCTCTCCGCCGCCGAGGTACAGCTGGTCAACGAAGTGGCCCGCGAACAGGTGCTGGACCGGGCCCTGAAAAAGGTCGAGGACGACTACGACGTCGTCCTGATCGATTGCCAGCCCTCGCTCGGCCTGCTCACCGTCAACGCGCTGACCGCCGCCCATGGCGTCATCATCCCGCTGATCTGTGAATTCTTTGCCCTGCGCGCCGTGGCGTTGCTCGTGGAAACCATCGACAAGGTCCAGGACCGCCTCAACCCGCGCCTGCAGGTCGACGGCGTGCTCGCCACGATGTACGACGCCCGGACCCTGCACGGCCGCGAGGTGATTGCCCGCCTGGTGGAGGCCTTTGGCGACAAGGTCTTCGAAACCGTCATCAAGCGCTCGATCAAATTTGCCGACGCCACGGTCGCGGCCGAGCCCATCACTACCTACGCGGGCAACCACGTCGGTGCCGACGCCTACCGCCGCCTGGCCAAAGAGCTGATCTCGCGCGGCGGCGCGCCCTAGCCAGGGTCGTGGCAGGCGCCTTTTCTCCGCCAGCGAATCTCGACATGCCTGCGGAGCTCGACACGCGCGCGGAATCCGCGCGGGCCGCGGGGCCGGAGGGCCCAGCAGAACCGCGCGTCAAAAAGCCCGGATTCGAAGTGCGGCTGGCCAACTTCACCGGCCCGTTCGACCTCCTGCTCGGCCTGATCTCCAAGCACCAGCTGGACATCACCGAGGTGGCGCTGTCCACGGTCACTGACGAATTCATCAAGTACATCAGGGGCCTGCAGCAGCTGGGGGAGGAGTGGGCCCTGGATGAGGCCAGCGAATTCCTGGTGATTGCGGCCACCCTCCTGGACCTCAAAGCGGCCCGGCTGCTGCCCGCGGGCGAGGTTGAGGACGATGAGGACATTGCCCTGCTGGAGGCCCGGGACCTCCTGTTCGCCCGGCTGCTGCAGTACAAGGCCTTCAAGCAGGTGGCCGGCATGATCGGCTCCACGCTCGAGCTTGAGGCCCGGCGCTATCCCCGGCAGGTTGCCCTTGAGGGGCACTTCGCTGCCCTGCTTCCGGAACTGCTGTGGCGGCACACCCCTGCCCAGTTCGCCTCCCTGGCCGAGGCGGCCCTCAAACCCAAGGAGGCAGCCCCCACCGAAGTAGGCCTCGCGCACCTGCACGGCGCGCCCGTCAGCGTCAAGGACCAGGCCGAGCTGCTGGGGAACCGGCTGCGGCTGGGCACGCCACTGAGCTTCCGGGCCCTGATCGCCGACGCCGAATCCACGCTGGTGGTGGTGGCGCGGTTCCTGGCGTTGCTGGAGCTGTTCCGCGACCGGGCAGTGGGCTTTGACCAGCTGCTGCCGCTGGGGGAACTGACGGTGCACTGGACGGCCGATACCCAGGGGTGGAGCAGCGAAAACCTGAGTGAAGAATACGAGGACCAACCGTGAACGAACGACTCCCTGACGCTGCCCGCGAGGCCGGGCCGGACGCCGGGCCGGACGCTGCCCGCGAGGCCGGGCCGGACGTCGCGAGCCTGCCAGGGGGCGCCCGCGCGGCCCTCGAAGCGGTCCTGATGGTGATCGACGAACCGGCCACGGCCCAGGCCCTGGCAGCCGGACTGAACCTGACGGTCGACGTCGTCGAGACCCTGCTGGCTGAACTGCAGCGGGAGTATAACGGTTATACTGTTAATGCCCCGGATGTGGACGATGCCAGTTTGAACGGCTTCAGCGCCACCGCCCGGGGTTTTGAATTGCGGAATATCGCCGGAGGCTGGCGGATCTATTCCCGCGCTGAATTCGCCGAGATCGTCGGCGAATTCGTGCTGGAAGGCCAGACAGCCAGGCTGACGCAGGCGGCGCTCGAAACGCTCGCCGTCATCGCTTACCGCCAGCCCGTATCTAGGGCGCGGGTGTCTGCAATTCGAGGAGTCAACGTTGACTCTGTCGTGCGGACGCTGACGCAGCGGGGGCTGATCGAGGACTCGGGAACCGATCCCGAATCCGGAGCAATCCTGTACCGCACGACGTCGTATTTCCTGGAGCGAATGGGAATCGGCTCGGTGGCGGAATTGCCACAGCTTTCGCCCCACCTTCCGGGGCTTGAAGGCATCGAAGAGTTTTACGACGCTGGAAGAATGTAGGCAGGAACAACTGCCTGCGCACGAGTATCCACTAGGGCAGAATCATTTTGCCCAGTCGGCGGGTGTTGTCGGGAGACAGCGGCCGACGGCCAACAAACGAAGGACGGGTCATGACACAGGCGGGACGCCAGGGTTCACCACGTAACAGTTCGGGACGTAACAGTGCCGGACAAAGCAGTGCCGGACAAAGCAGAGGTCAGGGCTCGGGCCGCGGCGCACAGGGCGGTTCGGGCCGCAGCGGCGGAGCCGACTACAAGGGCGGCGCAGGCCGCAGCTCCCAAGGCGGCGCCGGCCGCAGCGGCGGAGCCGGCTACAAGGGCGGCGGAGACCGCCCCTTCAAGCACCCCAAGCCTCGCGAAGAGGCCTTTATCGATCCGGACCTGCAGGGTCCCGACGGGGCGCCGTCGACTGCCCGCCCGGCTTCCGCTGACTGGAAGTCGAAAGCGCCCTCCGGCAAGGAGGCAGCCCGCAAGGCAGCCGCCCGCAAGCCCGGCTTCGGCAAGGCTCCCGGCACTCCCGGCGCCCTCAAGCCCAAGCCGCGCGTCGGAGCCGGAGCGGCCAAGGCCACCGGTTTCCGCGCCTTCGGCAGTGAACGCTTCGGCCAGAACCTCGGGCCCGTGCGCAAGCCGGCCCGCAAGCGCGGACCCCGCGCCGAGGTGCCGCAGTCTGAGCTGCACGACGCCGACGGCACCCGCCTCCAGAAGGTCATGGCTTCCGCCGGCGTCGCCTCACGGCGGGTCTGCGAGGAAATGATCGCCGAGGGCCGCGTCGAGGTCGACGGCCAGGTGGTCACCGAACTCGGCGTGCGCGTCGACCCGAAGACGGCAGTGATCCACGTCGACGGACTGCGCATCCAGCTGGACGAGAACATGGTCTACATGGTCTTCAACAAGCCCAAGGGCGTTGTCTCCACCATGGAGGACCCGGACGGCCGCCCGTGCATCAGCGACTTTGTCCGCAACCACCACGGCGAACGCCTCTTCCACGTGGGTCGGCTTGACGTCGCCACCGAAGGGCTGCTGCTGCTGACCAACGACGGCGAGCTCGCCAACCGCCTGACGCACCCGTCCT
Organism: Arthrobacter sp. P1_B4; assembly: GCF_056406555.1. Classification (NCBI taxonomy): domain Bacteria; kingdom Bacillati; phylum Actinomycetota; class Actinomycetes; order Micrococcales; family Micrococcaceae; genus Arthrobacter; species Arthrobacter sp. P1_B4. The sequence goes on along the minus strand of NZ_JBFTZW010000015.1, from coordinate 31,058 downwards.
ATGAAGTGCCCAAGACCTACCTCGTGCAGGTCCGCGGGCCCTTCCCACAGGGCGTGGGCGCCGAACTCAAGGGCGGCGTCGAACTCGAGGACGGCATCGCCTCGGTGGACTCCTTCAAGCTCGTCGACTCGACCCCCGGCCACGTGCTGATCGAGGTCGTGCTGCACTCGGGCAAGAACCGGATCGTCCGGCGCATGTTCGACGCCGTCGGCTTCCCCGTGCTGCGCCTGGTGCGCGTCAAGGTCGGCCCCATCGGGCTCGGCGACCAGCGCCAGGGCAGCATCCGCAACCTCGGCAAGCAGGAAGTCGGCCACCTGCTGGCCTCCGTGGGGCTGTAAGCATGTCCGCCTTCCGCACGCACGGCCGCGGCCACCTGAACGGCCCGGTGCTCGTCCTGGGCTCCGGGCTTCTGGGCACCAGCATCGGGCTGGGGCTGCGGGGGCGGGGCGTTCCCGTGTTCCTCTCGGATCCCTCGCCGACCAACCAGGCCGTCGCCGTCGACATCGGCGCCGGCCTGCCGCTGGCGCGCCTCGAGGGGGAGGCTCCGGAGCTCGTCGTCGTGGCCGCGCCGCCGGATGTCACGGCGGACGTCGTGGCCAAGGCGCTCCAGGACTACCCGCACGCCGTCGTGGTGGACATCGCGAGCGTGAAGGCGCAGATCCTGGCCGATCTCCGCAGCCGCGGCGCGGACCTGGGCCGCTACGTGGGGACCCACCCCATGGCCGGGCGCGAGAAATCGGGCCCGGTCGCGGCCCGGGGCGAGCTGTTCACCTCCATGCCGTGGGTCGTGTGCCCGGCGGAGGAGACACTGCCGGAGTCTCTGCGGGTGGCGCGTGCGCTGGCCGGCGATCTCGGCGCCGTCGTGTCCGAATTCGCTGCCGACGAGCACGATGCAGCCGTGGCGCTCGTCTCACACCTGCCGCAGGTGATGTCCTCGCTCGTGGCCAGCCGCCTGCAGGGCACGCCCCTGCACGCCCTGTCCCTGGCCGGCAACGGGCTGCGCGATGTCACCCGGATCGCCGCAAGCGATCCCACGCTCTGGGTCCAGATCCTGGGCGCGAACGCGGAAAAAGTGGTGGAAATCCTGCACGGAGTCCGCGAGGACCTCAACCGGCTGATCGGCACCCTGGAGGCACCGGCCGCTCCCGGCGCCCGGCTGGACCTTGCCCAGCTGATCAGCGAAGGCAATGCCGGCCAGTCCCGGATCCCGGGCAAGCACGGCGGACCCCCGCAGGCATACTCGTGGCTGACGGTGCTGGTGGATGACACACCCGGGCAGATCGCCAAGCTGCTGACCGAGATTGGCGAGATCGGCGTCAACGTCGAAGACCTCCGCCTCGACCACTCTTCGGGGCAGAATGTGGGCATGGTGGAAATTTCCGTCCTGCCCAACAAGCACGACCTTTTGATAGCAGCCCTCAACGACCGTGGATGGCGGGTACTCCAGTAATGACCCAGGAACTCATCGAGACAGTGGACGTAGTCCGCCCCGGAAAAAGCCTTGTGGTTGCCATCGACGGCCCCTCCGGCTCCGGCAAATCCAGCGTGAGTAAAGAGGTGGCCCGCCGGCTGAAACTGGCCTACCTCGACACCGGCGCGATGTACCGCGCCCTGACGTGGTTCTGCCTGCAGAGCGGCACGGACCTGGACGACGGGGCCGCCGTCGAGACCGCCGCAGAGACCCTGCCGCTGGAAATCAGCACGAGCCCGCAGGAAGAGTACGTCCGCGTCGGCGGGCACGATGTCACTCTCGCCATCCGTGAACCCGCCATTTCCGCGGCAGTCAGCGCCGTCGCCACCACGCTGGGCGCGCGGACTGAACTGATCCGCCGGCAGCGCGAGCTGATCGAAAAGCACCACCGCCGCATGGTGGTCGAGGGCCGGGACATCACCACCGTCGTCGCGCCCCATGCCGAGGTGCGGATGTTGCTGACCGCCAGCGAGGAAGCCCGGCTGCGCCGCCGCGGCATCCAGTTGGGCGGCAGCCAGAATGCCGAGCAGCTGGCAGCCCAGGTCACGCACCGCGATGCCAAGGACTCCACCGTAGTGAACTTCACCACGGCCGCCGACGGCGTCGTGACCCTGGACTCCTCCGACCTGGACTTTGACGAGACGGTCCAGGCCGCACTCGACATCGTGGACACCGTGGTCAACCATTCTCCTGTTCCGCTCCGGGCCGTCCACGGTGACTGAGGGGCGCGCCGGACTGCCGGGGACAGCGCCCGCCGCCCTGCCCGGCCAGTGGACGACGGCGTGGAGCCGGCCCGTGGGATGGCTCCTGGACCACCTCGTCTACCGCACCTCGGTCAGCGGACGCTCCAACGTCCCGGCGGCCGGTCCCGTGATTTTCGCGGGAAACCACATCAGCTTCCTGGATGGGCCCGTCATGTTCGGAGCCTCGCCCCGGCCCATGCACATCCTCGTCAAGCAGGAGATGTTCACCGGGTTCCTCGGCCGCGTCCTGGCGGCGTCGGGCCAGTTGCCCGTCGACCGCCGTGGTGGCCGTGCGGCGCTGGCCACGGCCCGGAGCCTGCTCGACGCCGGACGGTGCGTCGGGATTCTTCCCGAAGGCACGCGGGGGAGCGGTGAGGCCGCCGCGATCAACAACGGCGTCGCCTGGCTGGCGCTTAACTCCCGCGCCACCGTGGTTCCCGTGGCCATCCTGGGCACAAGAATCGGCGGCGAACACCTGGATACGGTGCCCGCACCGCGCCGGCGCCTGCATGTCAGCTTCGGCGGGGCCATCAACGTCAGCCGCAGGCCGGGCGAGAGCGGGCGTGTTTCAATGGACAGGGCGGGAACCGAAATCCGGGCCGCATTAGCGCGCCATGTCCAGGACTCAGTACTAAGAACCGGGCAGCCCCTGCCCCACGCGGAATCACCGCATGAACGTCATGAAGCAGTAGCCGGGACGCCGGCAGATCACCACCTAAGGAAAGTGCAATGAGCGATACGACTCAAACCTCCGGCAATTTTGGCGCCGGCGAAGACGAATACACGCCCACCGGCACCGACCAGGTGGCTGAAAACCTTGCCGCCCTGGACGATGACGAAGCGGAACTCCGCGCGGCCTCGCTGCGTGCCGGGCTGGACGACTACGAGCTCGACGAAGACGACGCCGCCCTCCTGAGCGGCCACTTCGACGATGAGGACTTTGACGGCCCGGTCAAGCTGGACCCGGTCCTGGCCATCATCGGACGGCCCAACGTGGGCAAATCCACCCTGGTCAACAGGATCCTGGGCCGCCGCGAGGCAGTGGTCGAGGATACCCCCGGCGTCACCCGCGACCGTGTCATGTACTCGGCAAACTGGAACGGCCGCAACTTCACCGTGGTGGACACCGGCGGGTGGGAGCACGATGCCCGTGGCATCCACGCCCGTGTGGCGGAGCAGGCCGAGATGGCCGTGGAACTTGCCGACGCCGTCCTGTTCGTCGTCGACTCCGCCGTGGGTGCGACCGCGACCGACGAAGGCGTCATGAAGATGCTGCGCAAGTCGAAGAAGCCGGTCATCATGGTGGCCAACAAGGTGGACGACTTCGCCCAGGAAGCCGACTCGGCCACCCTCTGGGGCCTGGGCTTCGGCGAACCGTACCCCGTCTCGGCCCTGCACGGCCGCGGCGTGGCGGACCTCCTGGACCACGTCATGGACACCCTCCCGGAGTACTCCCTGATTGAAGGCCTCGAGCGCTCCGGCGGCCCCCGCCGCATCGCCCTGATCGGCCGCCCGAACGTCGGCAAGTCCTCGCTGCTGAACAAGCTCGCCGGTTCCGAGCGTGTGGTGGTGGACAACACCGCCGGCACCACCCGCGACCCGGTCGATGAATTCATCGAACTCGGCGGACGCACGTGGCGCTTCGTGGACACCGCCGGCATCCGGCGCCGCCAGCACATGGCCCAAGGCGCGGACTTCTACGCCTCCCTGCGCACGCAGAGCGCGCTCGAAAAGGCCGAGGTCGCCGTCGTGCTCCTGGCCGTGGACGAGGTGCTCAGCGAGCAGGACGTCCGCATCCTGCAGCTCGCCGTTGAATCCGGCCGCGCCCTGGTGCTGGCCTTCAACAAATGGGACCTCCTCGACGACGAGCGCCGCCGCTACCTGGAACGCGAAATCGAGCAGGACCTGGCACACGTGGCCTGGGCGCCGCGCGTGAACATCTCGGCTAAAACCGGCTGGCACAAGGACCGGCTCGTCCCGGCCCTGGACACCGCCCTGGAAAGCTGGGACAAGCGCATCCCCACTGGACGCCTCAACGCGTTCCTGGGCGAACTTGTCGCAGCGCACCCGCACCCGGTCCGCGGCGGCAAGCAGCCCCGCATCCTGTTCGGCACCCAGGCCTCGAGCCGGCCGCCGAAGTTCGTGCTCTTCACCACCGGATTCCTGGATCCGGGATACCGCCGCTTCATCACCCGACGCCTCCGGGAGACCTTCGGCTTCGAGGGCACGCCCATCGAGGTCAACATGCGCGTGCGCGAAAAGCGTGGCAAGAAACGTTAATTCCGACACACCTTGCCGTGACAGCCTGAAATTGTCACAGGCACCCTCCCGGATCGTGTAAGCTTTTGGAGGTGGTTCGGCCGGACTGCTTGGAAGAAAACCTGGAGCGAATCCGGGAGGACTTCCGAGCGGAGAACGGTGGAACCAGCGGGCTGTAGCGCAGCTTGGTAGCGCACTTGACTGGGGGTCAAGGGGTCGCAGGTTCAAATCCTGTCAGCCCGACCAACAGCTGAAACCCCGCCATTCCTGATGAAGGAATGGCGGGGTTTTCTGTTTCCCGGACACATCCGCTCCGCGGTGTTCCCCGGAAGGTCCGCGGTGATCCGCTATTTCAAAAAGCGCGACGTCCGGCGGTCGGCCAGGATCTTTCCTTTCGTCTGGCACGTCGGGCAGTACTGCAGGGCGGAATCGGCAAAGGAAACCTCCCGGACTGTGTCCCCGCACACCGGACACGGTTCGCCGGTCCGGCCATGGACCCGCATGTGGCTCCGCTTGGTGTCCTTGAGCTCGTTGGGCGGCTTGCCCTTGGCCTCCGCCACCGCTGTTCCCAGAATGGTGTGGATGGCGTCGTAGAGGCGCTGCACGTCCGTCCGGTCCAGCGACTTGGCGATCGCGAACGGCGAAGTCCTGGCGGCGTGCAGGATCTCGTCACTGTAGGCATTCCCAATGCCCGCGATGATGCCCTGGCTCCTCAGGACGCCCTTGATCTGCTGGGAACTGGAGCCGAGAATCCCGGCCAGTGCATCGACGTCGAAGTCCGGACTGAACGGATCCGGTCCGAGCGCCGCGATGCCGGGCACGTCGTGCGGATCACGGACCACATAGACCGCCAGGCTCTTTTTCGTGCCCGCCTCCGTCAGATCCATGCCCACCGGGCCGGAATCGCCCGAGAACGTCAGCCGCAGCGCGATGTGGCCCTTCCCCATTTTCAGCTGGGCGTCGGTAGGGGAGTCCGTGAAGCGGACCCAGCCGGCCCGGGCGAGGTGGAAGACAAAATGCAGCCCGTCCGCTTCCACACTGACAAACTTGCCGAACCTTTGCACGCCGCTGACGGCCTTGCCCTGGAGATCGGAGTAGGGAGGGTCTGCCGTCTTGAGCACGGCGAAGGAGACCGGCTGGATTTTCCGCACCATTGCTCCGCGCAGGTGCTCGTCCAGAAAGTCCGTCAGGGCCGCAACTTCAGGAAGCTCAGGCATGGCCTAGACCTGGCGTGTCCGGACGGTCCCGGCGCCCCGGTTGTGCACATTCCCGCCCTTCAGCGGAGCATGTTCTGCCATGGCACCATCTTCGCAGATCCCTCCCCGGCCCCTGCCCGATATGCCTATACTTTCAGCGGCGGCTAGAACAAACGACTGCCGCCGCCAGGTGATTGACCCGATGAAAGGCCCGTCATGAGCATCATTCCCGAAGACCTGTCCTACACCGCAGAACACGAATGGGTTTCGGCCCCCAACGCCGACGGGGTTGTGCGCGTGGGCATTACTGATTTTGCCCAGGACGCCCTCGGGGATGTCGTCTACGCCCAGATGCCCGAGGTCGGGACCACCATCAAGGCCAACGACGTCGTCGGAGAGGTCGAATCCACCAAGAGCGTCAGCGACATTTACGCCCCGGTGACGGGCGAGGTGGTCGCCAGGAACGAGTCGCTGGACACCGATTCCGCCCTGATCAACTCCGATCCGTACGGTGAAGGCTGGCTGATCGAAATCAGGCTCGCGGAAGCCGACGCGGTCGAGTCCTTGCTCAGTGCATCCGAGTATGAACAGCAGGTAGGCTAAAGACAGAGGTCATTCGGGCCGGGGCCGCCGGCGAGTGTTGTTGGGATAGCAAAACAAAGCCGCGCCCCGCCGAAGGGCCTCATTACCGGGACTGCAAGGCTTTTCCGGACGGCATGCGTTGTTTGCAGGGGGGACACCTGCAACGAATGAGGAGGACTCAATGTTTGGGCACGAACGGAACGACACCGGTGACGGTTACGGCACGGGTGGAGTGAAGGCTTCGGAGACCACGTCGATCAACCTCACTCCGGTGCGCGACGAACCCAATTTCACGCCGAAGCTTTCGACTGAGGAACGGGCAGCGGTTGAGGCCCTTCCCTTCGGATCGGCCCTGCTCGTGGCGCACAGCGGCCCCAACGCCGGTGCGCGGTTCCTGCTGGACTCCGACGTCACCACGGCGGGCCGCCACCCGGACGCCGACATCTTCCTCGACGACGTCACTGTCTCGCGCAGGCACGTTGAATTCCGCCGCACTGCGCGCAGCTTCGAGGTTGTGGACACCGGGAGCCTGAATGGCACCTACGTCAACCACGACCGCGTGGACTCGGTGGAACTGAAGTCCGGCAACGAGGTCCAGATCGGCAAATTCCGCCTCACCTTCTACCTCAGCCCTGCCCGCGCAGCAGGCAACGTCTGATTCCGGGGTAGTTGCCTGTGGCCACGGCACATGCGGATCGGCGCGGACCCCAGGTTCTGAACATCGGGGAAGTCCTGGCTCAACTGAGCGACGACTTCCCCAGCATGACTGCGTCAAAAATCCGGTTCCTTGAAGAAAAGGGACTCATCAACCCGCAGCGGACACCTGCCGGCTACCGTCAGTACTCCGAGAACGACGTCGAACGGCTGCGCTTCGTCCTCTCACTCCAGCGTGACCAGTACCTGCCGCTGAAGGTCATCAAGGACTACCTTGATGCGATCGACCGGGGCGAACGGCCGGAGAACCTGCCGGCAGGCGTCACGCTGTCCCCGCGGATCGTCTCCGAGGAGCTCGCCTCCGAGCTGCACAGCCGGGCACGCAGGCTCAGCGAGGAGCAGCTGCGCGCCGAATCCGGGGCGAGCGTCCCGCTGCTGGAATCGCTCCTGAGCTACGGCCTGATCGGGCACGTCAACGGCAAATTCGACGAACACGCGCTGCAAGTCGCGCGGGCCTGCGTCCAGCTTGAGAGCCATGGCCTGGAACCCCGCCACCTGCGGCCCTTCCAGGCCGCTGCCGACCGCGAATTCGGGCTCGTGGAGCGTGCTGTGGCCACCCTGACCTCCCGCAAGGACGCAGCCTCCCACGCCCGGGCCGCCGAGGCGGCCCGGGAAATCAGCGACCTCTGCCTGTCCTTGCACCAGGCGCTGGTCCACGACCGCATCTCAAGGATGGACATCTGATGATTGAGGTGGAGATTGTCGGCGTGCGGATCGAGTTGCCGTCCAACCAGCCGCTTGTCCTGCTCAAGGAAATCCATGGTGAGCGCCACGTGCCCATCTGGATCGGGACCCCGGAGGCCAGCGCCATCGCCTTGGCCCAGCAGGGGGTCATCCCGCCCCGGCCGATGACCCACGACCTCCTGGTGGACGTTGTCGAGGCCCTGGGCCACACGATCGTCAGCGTCAACATCGTGGCGGTGGAGGACAACATCTTCTACGGGCAGCTGCAGTTCGAGAACGGCACCACCGTGAGCTCCCGGGCCTCCGATGGGTTGGCCGTTGCCCTGCGCGCCAAGTGCCGGATCTGGTGCGCCGACGCCGTCATGGACGAGGCCGGCGTCCGGATCACCGAACACGACGAGGGCGAGGACACGCACCCCGGACCCGCCGTGGACGAGGAAGGCGAACTGCGGCGCTTCCGCGAGTTCCTCGACGACGTCGAACCCGAAGACTTCGGCGGCTGAGCCGGCCCAGGCAACAGGCGCCAGGGAACCTGCCGGGGTTGCCTGCGTGCCTGTGACTGCTGGTGTTTCTGATACGTGCGTGACAGCTGTGGCGGCACTGAACGTTAAAGTCAAGGATGAAACTTTCGACACGCCCCTGGAATAGCCCCAACGTCTTTGACCTTGGGCCCCGGCAGGCCTAACGTCGGAGGTACAAGTTCCCATTGCATACGGTAGCCGCGCAAGTCACACTGGAAGGTGCAGCCCGGCTGAATTACACGGATGGAGTATTCATCCGGTGTCATGCAGCTGTTCACATCTATTGCTGCCGATGCAACAAACCCAGGGGAACCCACGACAAGGAGGGTCCACGTGAGTCCGAAAGGCGAAGCAGGCGAGCTGAAGCAGGCCTCAACGGCCGGCGTTGCTGTGCCCGCCAGCGGTGCCCAGGGCCTGCTGTTCACCGAGGATCTCCCCGTTCTGGACGAGGACGCGGGCTACCGCGGACCCACCGCCTGCAAGGCGGCCGGCATTACCTACCGCCAACTCGATTATTGGGCGCGCACCGGACTCGTTGAGCCCGCCGTCCGCGGCGCGGCCGGCTCCGGCTCGCAGCGGCTCTACGGCTTCCGCGACATTCTGGTTCTCAAGGTGGTCAAACGGCTCCTGGACACGGGCGTCTCCCTGCAACAGATCCGCACCGCCGTGGAACACCTGCGTGAGCGCGGCGTCGAGGACCTCGCCCAAATCACGCTCATGAGCGACGGCGCCAGCGTCTACGAGTGCACATCGGCAGATGAAGTCATCGATCTCGTCCAGGGCGGCCAGGGGGTGTTCGGCATCGCCGTCGGCCGCGTATGGCGCGAAGTTGAAGGAAGCCTCGCAGCCCTTCCCAGCGAACACGCCGCGGACCAGTCCTTTCCCGACGACGAGCTGAGCAAGCGCCGGGCGGCCCGCAAGATCGGCTAGCGCCCACAGCTGCAGACATGACTGAGCACAGAAACGACTGAGCACAGAAACGACTGAGGCCGCCTCCCGGACAGGGAAGGCGGCCTCATTCTGTTGCGCTGTGTACGGCAGCCCGGGGCTACCGTAGGCTGCGGTCGCGGACAGCGCCGGCCGGGGCCACGCTGCCCTGGTTCAGCAGGTTCTGCAGCAGGGCATCGAAGAGCCCGGCCGCATTCTTGGCCGAGTCGCCGGGCCAGTGGTGGATGGAGTGGGCCGCGCCCTGGATCTGCTGCCAGTTGGCCTGCTCCGGGATATGCGGGCTCAACAGCAGCTGGCCGAACATGGATTCCATCTCCGAGAGCCGGAACGTGTGCTCGGCCGAACTGCTGCGCACCCGGTTGGCCACGATGCCCGCGGGGGACAGCTTGGGGGCGAATTCCTGCCGGAACAACTGGATGGCGCGCATGGTGCGTTCTGTGCCGGCCACCGAGAAAAGCCCGGGCTCGGCCACCAGGGTCACCTTGTCGCTTGCGGACCACGCCATCCGGGTCAGGCCGTTCAGTGACGGGGGACAGTCGACCAGGACGAGTTCGTAGTTCGTGGCGCCGGCCAGGACCGTGGAAAGCCGGCGAAGGTCGCGGCGGCCCAGGTCGGGGCGGTCGTAGATGCCGGTATAGGCGGAGCCGACGGCCACGTCCAGGACGGAGGTCGCCGCGCCGGACTGGATCCTGCCGTTCGCACTGCCGTTGGCGTTGCCGCGGCCGTTGATCCGGGCGTGATCCACCCAGCCGCTGGGGACCACGTTGTCCGCCAGATGTGCCCGCCGCGGCGACCTCAGCATCCTGCCGATATCGAGCTGATCGTCCGGACTCACGCCCAGGGCCGTGCTGGCGTCAGCATGCGGATCAAGGTCGACGACGAGGGTGGGGATGCCGGCGGCCAATGCCGCCGACGCCAGTCCGGTGGTCACGGATGTCTTGCCGACACCGCCTTTGAGGCTGCTGATGCTCACTACTTGCACTTGAAAAACCAATACCTAACGCCGGTTGCCGAGACGGGGTCGTGCCGGCTCCTGCGTTCTTCGGAGCCGGGGCGTGCATGCGCCACCCACCCACTCATCATATGTTGATGCTCCGGCGAAACCCGTTTCATCCGGCGTGGGGCGCCAGAACCTCGCCAATCGGACGGACGGGGAAAGCTCTAAGGCCAAGGCCCTGCCCATCGCGGCGTCCGTGACGGATAATGCTGTGACAGTCGCCACAATGATTTGTGTTTGCCCGCACAGGTCCTAGACACTGTGAGCACTTACCGATACGCCCGCGATGAAGCAGGAGAAGTATGTTTTCTAAGATTCTGGTGGCCAACCGCGGCGAAATCGCGATTCGCGCCTTCCGCGCGAGCTACGAGCTGGGTGCCAAGACTGTCGCTGTGTTTCCCCATGAGGACCGCAACTCCATTCACCGCCAGAAGGCCGATGAGGCGTATCTGATCGGCGAGGAGGGGCACCCGGTCCGGGCCTACCTGGACGTTGATGAGGTGGTGCGCGTCGCCAAGGAGTCCGGGGCGGACGCCATTTACCCCGGTTACGGTTTCCTCTCCGAGAACCCGCGCCTGGCGCGGGCCGCGAAGGAGGCCGGCATCACCTTCGTCGGGCCGCCGGCAGAGGTCCTGGAACTCGCCGGTAATAAGGTTGCCGCCCTCGAGGCCGCGCGCAAGGCCGGCGTCCCGGTCCTCAAGTCCAGCCAGCCGTCGAAGGACCTGGACGAACTGATCGCCGCCGCGGATGAAATCGGCTTCCCCATCTTCGCCAAGGCCGTCGCCGGCGGCGGCGGGCGCGGCATGCGCCGCGTGGACACCCGCGAGGCGCTCCCGGAGGCCCTGCAGGCCGCCATGCGCGAAGCCGACGCCGCGTTCGGCGACCCCACCATGTTCCTGGAGCAGGCCGTCCTGCGCCCGCGCCACATCGAGGTCCAGATCCTGGCTGACGCGGAGGGCAACGTGATGCACCTCTTCGAGCGTGACTGTTCCATCCAGCGCCGCCACCAGAAGGTCATCGAGATCGCCCCGGCACCGAACCTCGACGAAGGCATCCGGCAGGCGCTGTACCGCGACGCCGTGAAGTTCGCGAAGGCGCTGAACTACGTCAACGCCGGCACCGTCGAATTCCTCGTCGACACCGTGGGCGAGCGGGCCGGCCAGCACGTCTTCATCGAAATGAACCCGCGGATCCAGGTCGAGCACACGGTCACCGAGGAAGTCACCGACGTCGACCTCGTCCAGGCGCAGCTGCGCATCGCCGCCGGTGAGAGCCTCGCGGACCTGGGCCTGTCCCAGGAGAGCGTCCAGCTCAAGGGTGCCGCCCTGCAGTGCCGCATCACCACGGAGGACCCGGCCAACGGCTTCCGGCCCGACGTCGGCAAGATCACCGGCTACCGCTCGGCCGGCGGCGCCGGCGTCCGGCTCGACGGCGGCACCGTCTACTCGGGCGCGGAGATCAGCCCGCACTTCGACTCCATGCTGGTCAAGCTGACCTGCCGCGGACGCAACTACCCGGCCGCCGTCGCCCGGGCCCGCCGCGCCCTCGCCGAGTTCCGCATCCGCGGCGTGTCCACCAATATCTCCTTCCTGCAGGCTGTCCTGGACGATCCCGACTTCGTCGCCGGGGATGTGGCCACCTCGTTCATTGACGAACGGCCCCAGCTGCTGAAGGCACGGGTCTCGGCCGACCGCGGCACCAAGTTGCTGACCTGGCTTGCCGACGTCACGGTCAACAAGCCCAACGGCGAACTCAAGGTCCACACGGACCCGGCGGACAAGCTTCCGGCCCTGGATGACGCCGCGGCCCGGCCAGGGTCCCGCCAGCGTCTCCAGGAACTCGGCCCGGAAGGGTTTGCCCGTGCCTTGCGGGCGCAGGACGCCGTGGCCGTCACAGACACCACGTTCCGCGACGCGCACCAGTCCCTGCTCGCCACCCGGGTGCGCACCCGGGACCTCGTGGCGGCCGGTCCCGCAGAATCCAAGCTGCTCCCCGAGCTGCTCTCGGTCGAGGCCTGGGGCGGGGCGACCTACGACGTCGCCCTGCGCTTCCTCGGCGAAGACCCCTGGGACCGGCTTGCCGCCCTGCGCAAGGCCATGCCGAACCTGTGCCTGCAGATGCTGCTCCGCGGCCGCAACACCGTCGGCTACACGCCCTACCCGGAAGAGGTCACGGTGGCGTTCGTCAACGAGGCCGCCGCCACGGGCATCGACATTTTCCGGATCTTCGACGCCCTCAACGACGTCAACCAGATGGCTCCGGCCATCCGGGCCGTCCGCGAGACCGGTACCGCCGTCGCCGAGGTTGCCCTCTGCTACACCGCGGACATGCTGGACCCGGAGGAAACGCTCTACACCCTGGATTACTACCTGGAGCTGGCGCAGAAAATCGTCGACGCCGGGGCGCACATTTTGGCGATCAAGGACATGGCCGGACTGCTGCGTCCGGCTGCCGCGGCGCGCCTGGTCTCGGCGCTGCGGGAGCGGTTCGACCTCCCCGTCCACCTGCACACCCACGACACCGCCGGCGGCCAGCTGGCCACGCTCCTCGCGGCCGTGGATGCCGGCGTGGACGCCGTGGACGTGGCCTCGGCCTCACTGGCGGGAACCACCAGCCAGCCCTCGGCCTCGGCCCTCGTCGCCGCGCTGGCCCACACGGCGCGCGATACCGGCCTCAGCCTGGCGAACGTCTGCGCCCTCGAGCCTTACTGGGAAGCCGTCCGCCGGGTCTACGCGCCGTTCGAGTCCGGACTGCCGGGCCCCACAGGCCGGGTCTACCAGCACGAAATTCCGGGCGGCCAGCTCTCCAACCTGCGCCAGCAGGCAATGGCGCTGGGCCTGGGCGAGCGTTTCGAGGCGATCGAGGACATGTACACCGCGGCGGACCGGATCCTCGGCCGCCTGGTCAAGGTGACCCCGTCGTCCAAGGTGGTGGGCGACCTCGCCCTGCACCTGGTGGGCCTCAACGCCGACCCGGAAGACTTCAACGAGAACCCGCAAAAGTACGACGTCCCGGATTCCGTGATCGGCTTCCTCTCCGGCGAGCTCGGTGACCCGCCCGGAGGCTGGCCCGAGCCCTTCCGGACCAAAGCGCTGCAGGGCCGCACCGTCAAGGTCCGCGACGTCGAGATCAGCGCCGAGGACAGCGCCGCGCTCAACGGCGATTCCAAGACCCGGCGGGGCACGCTCAACCGCCTGCTCTTCGCCGGTCCCACCAAGGACTACCAGAAGAGCGTGGAATCCTACGGCAACCTTTCCGTGCTGGACACGCGGGACTACCTCTTCGGGCTGCAGCGCGGCGCGGAGCACGAGATCGAGCTCGAGAAGGGCGTCCGCCTGATCGCCTCGCTCGAGGCCGTCTCCGAGCCGGACGAGAAGGGCATGCGCACGGTCATGTGCACGCTCAACGGCCAGTCCCGGCCCGTGGTGGTCCGCGACCGTTCAGTGGTGAGCAACGTCAAGGCCGCCGAACGCGCCGACACCTCCCAGCCCGGCCAGGTCGCCTCGCCGTTCGCCGGTGCCGTCACGCTGACCGTCAAGGCCGGGGATACCGTCAAGGCCGGCGATACGGTGGCCACGATCGAGGCCATGAAGATGGAGGCGTCCATCACGACGCCGGTGGCCGGCACCGTCGCGCGGCTCGCCGTCGCCGGGATCGAACAGGTCCAGGGCGGGGATCTGCTGCTCGTCGTCGAATAGCGGCAGCGCGGCAACACCGCACCCATCAAAAACACAAGGGTCCTTCCGGCTTCCGCCGGAAGGACCCTTCTGTTTCTGCCGAGCACTGCCTCCCAAACGAAAGCAACGCGGGGCCAGATACGGCCCATCAGGGGGCGCCGGATGGGCCGTATCTGACCCCGCGTTGCTCTGGTGCGGGAGTTGCTCTGGTGCGGGGCGGTCGCGGTTGCAGCCTAGGCGAGGGTGGGTCGCTTGGCGCTGTACATTTCCTCGATCACGTTCTCGAAGTCCTTGAGCACCTGGGCCCGCTTGACCTTCATGGAGGGGGTCAGATGTCCGGAGGCCTCGGTGAAGTCGGCCGGCACGATCCGGAAAGACTTGATCGCCTCGGCCTGGGACACGGACTGGTTGGCGTGGTTGATGAGCTCCTGGACCGCGGCCTTGACGGCGGGGTTGACGGCAGCTTCGGCGAGAGAGGTCGAGGCCGGGAGCCCGTGGCGGCCCAGCCAGCCGGGGAGGGCCTCCTCGTCCAGGGTCACCAGGGCGCCGATGAACGGGCGGTTGTCGCCCACCACGAGCACCTGCGAGACGAGCGCGTCCGCCCGGATCTGGTCTTCCAGCAGGGCAGGGACCACGTTCTTGCCGCCCGCCGTGACAATGATTTCCTTCTTGCGCCCGGTGATGGTCAGGAATCCAGCCTCGTCCAGCTGGCCGATGTCTCCCGTGCGGAACCAGCCGTCGTCGTCAAAGGTCGCGGCGGACAGGTCATCGCGCTTGTAGTAGCCGCGCATGACGCACACGCCCTTGGCGAGGATCTCGCCGTCGTCCGCGATCCTGACGGAGTTGCCCGGAATCGGGGCGCCGACGGTGCCAATCTTGATCAGGTCGGGGGTGTTGACGGTGACCGGGGCCGTGGTTTCAGTCAGCCCGTACCCTTCCAGGATCTGCATGCCGATGCCCTGGAAGAAGTGGCCCAGCCGTTCACCGAGCGGGCCGCCGCCGGAAACGGCATGGGAGACGTTCCCGCCCATTGCAGCCCGGAGCTTGCTGTACACGAGCTTGTCGAACACGGCGTGCTTGAGCTTCAGTACGAGCCCGACCTTGCCGGCCTGCCGGGCCCGGGAGAATTCGATGGCGGTGTCCGCGGCGCGGTGGAAGATGGCGCCCTTGCCGCCGTCCTCGGCCTTGGTCAGGGCTGAGTTGTAGACCTTCTCGAAAACGCGCGGGACGGCGAGGATAAAGGTCGGTTTGTAGCTCTGCAGATCCGGAAGCAGGTTCTTGATATCCGGGGTGTGCGCCACCGTGACGCCGGCCGCGACTGCCAGCACAGAGATGAAGCGTGCGAAGACGTGGGCCATGGGCAGGAACATGATGGTCCGTGCCTGCTCGTGGACGATCGTGCCCAGCGACGTGACCAGCGCGTTCTCGGACAGTTCCACGAAGTTGCCGTGCGTCAGCTCGCAGCCCTTGGGCCGGCCGGTGGTGCCCGAGGTGTAGATGATCGTGGCGACATCGTTCAGGGACGCCTGGCTGCGGCGTGCTTCAAGCTCGGCGTCGCTGACGCCGGCTCCGGCCGCACGGACCTCGTCCAGGCTGTCGCCCTCGAGCTGCCAGACATGCCCCAGGGCGGTGAGGCCCTCGGAGGTGGCCGCCTGCCGGATGATGTCCTCGTGGTGCGCCGATTCGCCGAACGCGGCCACGGCGCCGGAGTCGCCAAGGTTCCAGGCCACCTGGGAGGGGGAGGAGGTTTCATAGATCGGGACCGAGACGGCGCCGGCGAACCAGATGGCGAAGTCGATCAGGGCCCATTCATACCGGGTGCGGGACATGATGCCCACCCGGTCGCCGGCGGCCACACCGCTGGCCATGAGGCCCTTGGCGAGGGCCGAGACGTCGGCCAGGAATTCGGTGGCGCGGACGTCCTGCCACTGGCCGGCTGCGTCGAGCCGCGAGAACAGCGCAGGGTTGGAAGCCTTGGCCGCCTGGCGCACCACGAGATCGGTGACATTGGTGTCCGGATCGACATTCACCAGGGGCGGGACAATGATTTCTCGCACGACAGCTCCTTTGGTATCCATAGGCCCGCAAGGGGTACCGCTAAGCCTAGTATGCGGCCCCCCGAAGGTGTGTTCTGCGACACCTACTGGCCAGTAACTTTACGGTCGGGACCGCCGTTCCGCCAGTCGGGGATGCTGCGGGCACGTGCGCGGCGCTCTGCTGCCGCGTCATGCGGCCGGGCCTTCGCTGCCGTTGCGGCCCCGGCGAATAGAATGGGGCACCATGCAGACACCAACACCCGGCCGGCAGCCCGGCCTGCGCCGCCGGACCGCCGCCTGGCGAAGCAGGACCCTGGCCGGCGCCGCGGCCGCCACGGCCGGGCATGACCTCCGCTCACACCTGCGGCTGGGCCGCAAGGGCCTGGCGATCGGCGTCGACATCGGGGGAACCAAGGTTGCTGCCGGCGTGGTGGACGCCGAGGGCAGGATCCTCAGCCAGGCCAAACGCTCCACCCCGGGCAACGACCCGCGCGCCGTGGAACAGGTCATTGTCGAACTCGTCGGAGAGCTGGGCGCCGGACACCGGATCTGGTCGGTCGGAATCGGCGCTGCCGGCTGGATGGACCTCGACGGCGGCACTGTCCTCTTCAGCCCGCACCTGGCCTGGCGCAATGAACCGCTGCGCGAGAACCTGCAGCGGCTGCTGCGCCGCCCCGTCCTGCTGACCAACGACGCCGACGCCGCCGCCTGGGCGGAATGGCGCTTCGGCGCCGGACAGGGACAGGACCGTCTGGTCTGCATCACCCTGGGAACCGGAATCGGCGGGGCCATGGTCATGGACGGACGGCTCGAACGCGGCCGCTTCGGTGTGGCGGGGGAGTTCGGCCACCAAATCATCATGCCGGGCGGGCACCGCTGCGAGTGCGGCAACCGCGGCTGCTGGGAACAATACGCCTCGGGCAATGCGCTCGGCCGCGAGGCCAGGGAACTGGCCGCCGCGAATTCCCCGGTTGCCCAGGAACTGCTCAAGGCCGTGGACGGCGACGTGGAACGCATTACGGGCGTGATCGTGACGGAGCTGGCCAAGGCCGGGGACCAGACCTCCCGCGAACTCCTCGAGGACGTCGGGGAATGGCTGGGCCTTGGCCTGGCGAACCTCGCAGCGGCACTGGACCCAGGCAAGTTCGTGATCGGCGGCGGACTCTGCGACGCCGGCGAGCTGCTCGTCGCGCCCGCCCGGAAGGCCTTCGCGCGGAACCTCACCGGCCGCGGCTTCCGCCCCGCGGCGGAGATCGAACTGGCCGCCCTGGGACCCAACGCCGGACTGATCGGCGCCGCCGACCTCTCCCGGGTCAGCAGCCGCATGCACACCCAGTAGCGTGCCTTCCTGGGCCCTGAACCAACCAGCGCGGTGGCTGGCGCCCTGACCGGTGGACTAGATGCGAGCCCCGTCGTCGTGCTCGTCCTTCTCGCCCGGCAGCTTCATGATCAGGAACACCACGGAGGCCGCGAACGCGGCCACCATGCCCACGATCGCCAGCGTCGGGGCCGACCGCCAGAACATCGCCGAGAACACGAGCGCAATCGGGCCGCCCACCGCGCCAATCCAGGCAAGGACGGTCATCGGATCTGCACCGGCCAGGCTGGGCGGCTCCTCCGGGACGAACACGCCATCATCGTCGTCGGCCTCGTAGTCCCGGGGGCCGGATGCGGTGTCCGGTGCCTCATTGCTGCCCGCGGCCGGGTTGCCCGGGGCGGAGGCGAGCCGCTCCCTGGCGGAAAGTTCGATCGGCGCGACGCCGGCGAGGCCCAGCGGGTCGAAATCGCTGAACGACCTGTTCGCACCGGTGCCGGCGCCGGAGCGAGCGCCGGTGCCGGCGGCGCTGTCCGTTCCGCCGGCCGGGCCGTCAGTTCCCCCAACTGCCTCGTCCCCGCCTTGCCCGACCCCTTCCAGCCTGGCGACGAGATCCAGCCACACGGCGTCGTCATCGGCAAGCGGTGCGGCCGCGGCGGCCGGGTCCTGCGCCTCAGGGGGCGGGGTGGTGCCCGGGCGCTGGAGGCCGGATGCGTCAGCGCCAGGCGACCTGTCGTTTTCTGGGTCAGGGATCTCGGGGTCAGGGGTCTCGGGGTCAGGGACGCCGGGGTCCGGTTTAGTCATTGGCCGTGTCCTTCCGGCTGGCGCGGGCGGCGCCCGGACCGGCTGCGGCTGCAACATACCGGACAAATTCGGCCGTGCCACGGAAGATCTCGGGCGCGTCGTTGTCCATGGTAGCGACGTGGTAGCTGTTTTTCAGCCGGACCACCTCGAGCGGGGCGTTGGTCAACCCGCGGCGCAGGGCCTCCATGCTGGATTCGGACACCACATGGTCCACCGTGGAACGGTAGACCCGGACCGGAGCCGTGACGCGGGGCAGCAGCCGCACGGTGTCCTTGAACATCTTGTTGAGCTCGTGCGCGGCGGCCACCGGAGTGCGCGGGTAGGCGCACTCGTCCATGCCCGGTTTGAGGATGTCATTGGCGATCGCAGGGGTGCTCTTGAGGACAAACTTCAAGACGCCCGCCAGCGGGGCGCGGGGATCATCGATAACCAGGCCGGGGTTGACCACCACCACCCCCGCCACGGGGCGGGTGGCCGCGATCCGCAACGCGAGGGCGCCGCCCATGGACAGCCCCGCCACGACCACGATGTCGCATTCTTCCGCAAGCTCCAGGTATGCCGCGTCCAAGGCAGCATGCCAGTCCTGCCACCGGGTCTTGGCCAGCTCCTGCCAGCTCGTTCCGTGCCCCGGCAGCAGGGGCAGCCGGACGGCGAACCCGGCACCGGCCAGGGACAACGCCCAGTCCCGCACACCGTGCGGGCTGCCGGTGAAGCCGTGCGAGACCACGACGCCGGTCCGGGGGATGGTTCCCGTGAACGGGCTGCTGAACGGCGAGTGGTCCGGGAGGATGCTCATGGGGTCTCCGAGGGGGCGCGGGGCGGCGAAATGGCGTGGGCGTGCTGCAGGAAGAAACGCACTGATTCTTCAAAGAGTAGCGGCGCATCGGCGTCCAGGGTGGCAACGTGCCCGCTGTGCGGGAGGGGAACCACCGTGAGTTCCCGGGACCCGAGCCGCCTGCGCAGCAGCGCCAGGGATGACGGCGGGACCACGGCGTCGGTGTCCGACTTGAACACCAGGGCAGGGGCGGAGACGGACGGCAGGTCCCGGAGGGTCGCGGCGAACAGCCGGCGCAACTGGTGGACGGCGGCCAGCGGGGTCACGGAGTAGTCACCGTCGTCGGTGGTGGCCGCCGTGGAATTCTCCTCCTGGATGGGCGTAGTGGTGCGCTGGAAGTACTTGAGCAGTCCCACGATCCGGACCCTGCGGTCATAGAAGCTCAGGCCGGGGTTGACGGCGGCCACGCCGGCCACGCCGTGGCGGGCCGCGGTACGCAGGGCGATCGTGCCGCCCATGGACAGTCCCGCGACGTAGCAGTCATCAGTCCGGCCGGCCAGGTCCAGGTACGCCGTTTCAAAGCTCCTGTACCAGTCCTGCCAGCCCTGCCGGGCGAGGTCCCGCCAGTGGGTGCCGTGCCCGGGCAGAAGCGGTACCGATACGGCGAAGCCCTGGGCGGCGAGGTGGCGGGCCCACGGCAGGACGCTGAGCGGGCTGCCTGTGAAGCCGTGGCAGATGGCCACACCGGTCCGGGCGTTGGGGCCGTGGCCGGGGTAGCTGAAAGCGGCGGGCGCAGGGGGAGTGCTGCTTTCAGTCATGAGCCCATCGTGTCACCCTTAGCGCCAAAACTCACTAGAGTAAGGTGTCCATTGAAGCCTGGCCGGACCCGGTTCGGGCCGCAGGCCAGACGCCTTCCGGAGAGGTTACCGAGTGTTTTATTGGTTCATGAAGACGTTTGTCCTGGGGCCGGTGCTCAGGCTGCTGTTCCGGCCCTGGGTCAAGGGCCTTGACAACGTCCCTGCTGAGGGCGCCGCGATCCTTGCCTCGAACCACCTCTCCTTCTCGGATTCCATCTTCATGCCGGTCATGGTGCCGCGGCCGGTGGCGTTCCTGGCGAAATCCGAATACTTCACCGGCACCGGGATCAAGGGCAGGCTGACCGCAGCCTTCTTCCGGCTCACCAACCAGCTCCCCATGGACCGGTCCGGGGGCGCTGCGTCCGCGCAGTCGCTGAACGCCGGCATGGACGTGCTCAAGAAGGGTTCCCTCCTGGGCATCTACCCCGAGGGGACCCGGAGCCCCGACGGGCGCCTCTACCGCGGCAAGGTGGGGGTTGCGCGCCTTGCGCTGCAGGCCCGTGTTCCGGTCGTCCCGGTGGCAATGATCGGAACGGACAAAGTCCAGCCGATCGGCAAGCGCGTGCCCAACATCCGCCGCATCGGCATGATCTTTGGCGAACCGCTCGACTTCAGCCGCTACTACGGCATGGAGGATGACCGGCTGATCCAGCGTTCAGTGACCGACGAGATCATGTACGAACTCATGCGCCTCTCCGGCCAGGAATACGTGGATGAGTACGCCGCCGTCGTAAAGCTCCGCCTGGCGGGCAAAGCGCAGGACGCGGCCCCGGACAGAACCCTTGCGGGCCCTGACGCGGTGCAGGATGCGGCCGCCGGCAATACCCCGAACGAAGCCCCAAACACGGCCCCACCGGAAACCCCGAATGAAACCGCTGCCGGGGACGCGGGGCCGGAGGTTCCCGGCCCCGCATGAGCGGGCCACGGGCGCCATATGACGGCAGCCGGGCTGTCAATGACAGGCAGGGCCCCCGAACCTTGATGGGACTACTATCCTTAGATAGTGACCGAGCTATCTGAGAAACCAGTTTCCCCGCTGACCAGCACCGCCCAGAGCGGAGCCGCCAACTATCCCGGACTGGACAACTGGCGGGAGCTCCCGGCCTCGCAGCAGCCCACCTGGTCGGACCCGGCTGTGTTCGAGGCGTCCGTCAAGGAACTTTCCGTCCTCCCGCCCCTCGTGTTCGCCGGCGAAGTGGACATCCTTCGCGAACGGCTCGCCGCCGCCGCGCAGGGCAAGGCGTTCCTGCTCCAGGGCGGCGACTGCGCCGAGACCTTCGAAGCCGCGACGGCGGACAAGATCAGCGCCCGCGTCCGGACCATCCTGCAGATGGCCGTTGTCCTGACCTACGGCGCGGCCATGCCCGTCATCAAGATGGGCCGCATGGCTGGCCAGTTCGCCAAGCCCCGCTCCTCCAACGATGAAACGCGCGAGGGCGTCACCCTCCCGGCCTACCGGGGCGACATCGTCAACGGCTACGATTTCACGCCCGAGTCCCGCGCCCACGACGCCGGCCGGATGCTCAAGGCCTACCACACCTCCGCTTCGACGCTGAACCTGATCCGCGCCTTCACCCAGGGCGGTTTCGCGGACCTGCGCCTGGTGCACCAGTGGAACAAGGGCTTCACCGAGAACCCGGCCCACGCCCGCTACGAGTCCCTGGCCCGGGACATCGACCGCGCCATCAAGTTCATGGCCTCCTGCGGTGCCGATTTCGAGGCCCTGAAGCGGGTGGAATTCTACGCGAGCCACGAGGCCCTGCTGCTGGACTACGAGCGCGCCCTGACCCGCATCGACTCGCGCACGGGGCTGCCCTACGACACCTCCGCGCACTTCCTCTGGATCGGGGAGCGGACCCGCGAGCTGGACCACGCACACGTCGACTTCCTCTCCCGGGTCCGCAACCCGATCGGCGTCAAGCTCGGCCCGTCGACCAGCGGCGACGACGCCCTGCGCCTGATCGACAAGCTGGATCCGAACCGGGAGCCCGGCCGGCTCACCTTCATCACCCGCATGGGTGCGGGCAACATCCGCGAGAAGCTGCCGGCGATCGTCGAACGCGTCACCGCCTCCGGGGCCCAGGTCCTTTGGGTCACCGACCCCATGCACGGGAACACGGTCACCTCGCCCAACGGCTACAAGACCCGCAATTTCGACGACGTCATTGATGAAGTGCGCGGATTCTTCGAAGTCCACCACGCGCTCGGCACCGTTCCCGGCGGCCTGCACGTGGAGATGACGGGTGACGACGTCGCCGAGTGCCTCGGCGGAGCAGACCCGATCGACCAGGAAGCCTTCCTGGACCGCTACGAGTCCGTCTGCGATCCGCGCCTGAACCACATGCAGTCGCTCGAGATGGCGTTCCTGGTGGCCGGAGCGCTCTCCAAGCGCTGACGCACTGATGGACAGAACGCGTCTGGCGGAACGCATTCCGACAGAACGTTTCCCACAGAACGCGTTCTGACAAAGAGCTCCGCCCGGCTACAGCAGCCGGGCGGAGCTTTCTTGTGCGACGGCAGGGGCCGGAGCGGGGTGCCGGTCAGACGACGGTGAGCGTGACGGTCGAGCCTTCCGGGGCCTTCGTGTCCACGGGATTCTGGTCCCGGACCGTGCCGAAGAAACCGCCGAGGATGTTATCGACCTGGACCTTGAAGCCGAGTTTCTCAAGGGCTTCCTGGGCCTCCGAGGCCTGCTTGCCGATGAAGCTGGGCACCTCGACGAGCTTCGGGCCCTTCGAGATGGTCAAGGTGACGGTGCCGCCCTTGGTCAGGTTGCCGGAGGCCGGGTCCTGCGCCAGCACCGCGCCCTCGGGGACATTCCTGTCATTGACTGCTTCCGGGGCCACCACGGCCTTCAGGCCTGCATCTTCAAGGGCCTTTACAGCGGTGTCCTGCGCCTGCCCGCGGACATCCGGGACCGGGATGGGCTGGGGGCCCTTCGAGACGGTCAGGCCCACGGGCGTCCCGTGCCTGACCGGGTTGCCGCTGCGCGGAGCCTGGGCAAGGACGGTTCCGGCCGGCGCCTTCTCGTCGAAGGTCTCGGTGATCGGGCCCAGAGCCATCTGGGCGCCGTTGAGCGTGGTCTTGGCCTCGCCCAGGCTCTTGCCGGCCAGTTCCGGCAGCGGGAACAGCTCCGGGCCCTTGGAGACGGCCAGCGACACCGGCTGGAACTTGCGGATGACCTCTCCGGCGGTCGGCTCCGAGCCGACCACGAGCCCGGGCGAGACGTCGTCGTCGAAGACATCCTTCACGGTGGATTGGAAGCCGGCGGTGCGGAGCAGGTCCTGGGCCTCGGCAACGGTCTTGTTCGCCACCGGGGGAATCGTTCCCGGCGACCCGGGACCCATGCCGAAGAACCAGCCGGCGACGGCGGCGAGCAGCGCCGCGACGACGAGCAGGACGATCCACAGCAAGCCGCGGCGCCGGGGGTTGCCCTCGTGCAGGGTCCTGGTGGGCGTGGCGGCGGCGCGCTGGCGCGCCTTCTCCTCGTCCCGGTCCAGCTTGCGCTGGGCGCGTTTGCTGGGGGCAACCGCGCTCTCCGCCGGGCCGTCATACCCGGCGCCGTCGTAGGCCGCCTCGTCCGGGGTGGACAACGGTCCGTAGGCCGGACGCCGCGGGGCACCGGACATCACGGTGGTCGGGTTGCCGCTGGTGCGGGAAATCATCTCGGTGGGCCGGGCGAGGCTGCCGTATACCTCAGTCTGCAATTCCGTGGGCATTCCGGTGGGCGGCAGCACGTGGGCCGTTGCCTGCGCGTCCGACGCCGGACCGGTACCGCCTGGCGGCCGGGTTGGCGGTGCTGCCACGGCCGGCAGGGTGCTGCGGGCCGCGGGCGGCTGGAGGTCGAGTTCGGCGTCGCTGAGGTTGGTCCTGATGTGCCGGAGCTCGGACAACAGGGCGCTGCCGTCGACGGGGCGCTTGTCCGGGTCCCGGTCCGTGCACCACTGGACGAGTTCGTCGATCTCCTCAGCCAGCCCGGGCACCTCCAGCGAAGGCGCTGCGACGGTGGAATTGACGTGCTGGTAGGCGACCTGGATGGGCACGTCGCCTTCGAACGGCTGCCGGCCCGTGATCATTTCGTAGAGCATGATCCCGACCGAATAGATGTCGCTGCGGGCATCTGCCTGTTTGCCCAGGACAAGTTCGGGGGAGATGTAGGCGACAGTCCCGATCAGGGCGCCCGTGCTGGTGGACGTCGAGATAGCGCGTGCCAGGCCGAAGTCGCCAAGCTTGATCCGCCCGTCGTCGGCGATCAGGACATTTTCGGGCTTGATGTCCCGGTGGATCATTCCGGCGGCGTGCGCGGCGCCGAGGCCTTCGACGACCGGATCGATCAGCGCCAGGGCCAGCCGCGGCGACAGGGCGCCCTTGTCATTGAGGACATCCCGCAGCGTGTGGCCCTTGATGAATTCCATCACCAGATAGGCGAGCCGGCCGTCTTCGCCCTGGTCCAGGACGCCCACGACGTGCGGGTGGGAGAGCCGGGCGGCAGCCTTGGCTTCGCGGCCCAGCCGATCGAGGAACTGCGGGTCGTCGGCCAGATGGGGATGGAGCACCTTCAGCGCGACATCACGCTCAAGGCGCTGGTCCGTGGCGAGGTACACGGTGGACATCCCGCCGCGGGCAAGCCTGGATTGAACCTGGTAGCGGTTGTCCACCAGGTTCCCTACGAGAGCATCCGACACGTATTCCTGCACCTTACAATCGTAGTCGCTGGACAGAAACGGGCCCGAATCAACATGCGATCCGGGCCCGTAGCGTCACGCTCCGCCGAAAGGGAGCCTGTGCTGGAGTCTGTAGTTGGCCGAACGGCCGGGGTTAGCCGAACAGCTGCCGGTTGGCCTTGATGGCGGCGACGTAGCCCTTGGTGTCCTCGAACATGCCGTTCTGGCTCACCGAGTACTGGCCCTGGTAGTAGCCGGCGATTGCGGTGTCCACATCCGGGCTCGTGCGGACCAACTGGCGGATGATCGCGATGCCTGCCGTGGCGTTGTCGTACGGATCGAGCAGGTTCAGCTTGCGTCCCACCAGATCGGAAGCCCATTCGCCGGAGGACGGGATGACCTGCATGGTGCCGATCGCATTGGCCGGTGACACGGCACGCTGGTCGAACCCGGATTCCTGGAAGGCAAAAGCCAGTGCAAGACTGGCGTCCACGCCCATGCGCCGGGCCGTGTCCGCCACGATCGACTTCATCTGCTGGCGGGTGGGCACCGGGGAGGCGTTGAGCAGCGCCTTGTTCTGGTTGGCCGAGCTGACCACCGCGGCCGGGTAGCTGAACCCGAGGAACGTGCTGGGCACGAGGGGCGTGGTGGTGGCAGGCGTGCTCGATGCCGGTGCGATGGTCGACGCGCCGGGGATGACGAGCTTCTGGCCGGGGTAGATGATGCTCGACATTGTCAGCCGGTTGGCCGACAGGACGTCCGAGAGCCTGACACCGTTGCGGGCCGCGATGCCGGAGAGGGTGTCGCCGGCCTTGATGGTGTAGGAGCCGGAACTGGCCGGCGCGGGCGCCGACGGCTTGGGTGCGGCGGCCGTCACCGGCGCGGAAGAGACCGGCGTGCTGGAACCGCCGCCGACCTTGACCTTCTGGCCGGGATAGATCACGGAGCTCATCCCGAGCCCGTTCCACTTGAAGATCTCGGAAAGCCCAACGCCGTGGCGGCTGGCGATGGCGCTCAGGGTGTCGCCGGACTTGACGACGTACACGCTGCCGCCGCCCGAGGCGGGCGTTGCCGGCGTCGATTTCGCCGGTGCGGACGGTTTGGGCGCTGCCGGCGCCGGCGTCGAGCCCGTGAGCTTGATCTTCTGCCCCGGGTAGATGATCGTGTTCGCCTGCAGGTTGTTCAGCTTGAGCACGGCAAACGTGTCCAGGCCGTAGCGGCCGGCAATGGCACTGATGGTGTCGCCGCGGGCGATCGTGTAGGCGGCCGGAGCCGCCGCCTGCGCGGGCCGCAAGGCGCTCGGCAGCGTCACCGGGACGGAGGCGGCCGGGATCACTGCCGTCTTCAGGGATGTCGCCGCGTCAGCCTTCGCCTGGGCACGCATGGCGGCCGCGAGCGTTGCCGGGACCGAGCGCACCCGCGATTCGGCTGCGGCAGGCTGGGCGATCGCCAGGGAGGAAAGCACGACGGCGGGAAGCGCCGCCGTCGTCGCCGCGATGAGCGGCAGGCTGCGCCCCGGACGGAGCTGTGGCGAACGTGAGGTTGTCATTGGAAAGATCCTCTTCTCAGCGGCAACGCTGCGGTCAGGCCGGTAGAACTGGTGTTACCAGTGTGACAAAAGTTATTTCTGTTACAAATGTGATCTATGTGAATCTCTCATGAATTGGCAATTAGCACAAGAACCGTTTGACATTCCGCAAACCAGTTTCCGGTGGAGTGTCGCCCGAAAGTCGTTCCACGGGAGTCCCTGGTGAAGCCTGGCGGCATTCCGGCGCGGCGGGACCGGCCATGGCCGCAGCGTGAATTCTGCGGATGCCGACTAGGCGGCGGGGCACCGCCCGTGGCAATCTTTATGCGTGAGTAATGTAGAAAGCCTCGTGGGCGAATGGCTGCCCCTGCCCGATGTCGCACAGCTTCTGAACGTATCTATCACCAAGGTCCATGCATTGCTGGACGAGCGTGCGCTGGCGGCCGTGAGAATCGGCGACCGGCGCATCCGGTCCGTGCCTGCGGCTTTCATCCAGGACGGGCATGCGGTGGAGAGCCTGAAAGGCACCATTGTTGTTCTCTCAGACGCCGGATACTCGGATGAGGAACTGATCAACTGGCTCTTTACGCCGGACGATTCCCTCCGCGGCCGGCCCATTGACGCCCTGCGGGAAGGTCGCAAGACCGAAATTCGCCGCAGGGCACAATCACTGGCCTGGTAAAAGCACACCGGCAGCAACTGCGCCGGCAGCATCCCCCGGACGTGCCATCACGGGCCGTGCACAGCGCAAGCGCWGTGCACGGCCCGCCGCGTTTCAAGGCACCTCTTAAAAGGCGTTACCGGTTAAAAGGCGTTACCGGCGTGAGGGCAGGGTTAAGCCGCGCGGCTGACCGTGGCTTCTGCCAGCCTGCGGAGCGCGGTTTTGGGCAGCTCCTGAAGCGGCAACAGGTCCAGGGCAGCGAAGGCGGCCTTGCCGAACTCCTCGATGAGCACTTCCGTGGCCTGGAGCGCGCCGCAGTCCACGATGATCCGCCGGATCTCCTCGATGTCCGCATCCCCGAGATCGGGGCTGCCCAGCTTGGCGTCGATGAACTCTGATTCGGCCGCCGAGGCCTGGTCCAGGGCGAAGGCCACCAGGACCGTGCGCTTGCCCTCACGGAGATCGTCCCCGGCAGGTTTGCCGGTGGTGACGGGGTCACCGAAGACGCCAAGGACATCGTCCCGCAGTTGGAACGCCTCGCCGAGCGGCAGGGCGAAGGCGGAATAGCCGCGCAGCAGCTCGTCGCCGGCGCCGGCCAGGGCGCCGCCGAGGGCGAGCGGGTGTTCAGTGGAGTATTTGGCCGACTTGAACCGGATGATGGACTGGGCCCGGCTGACGGCCCCCGCACGGTCCCGCCGGGGCCCGGCGACCTCTTCCAGGATGTCGAGGTACTGCCCGGCCATGACTTCTGCGCGCATGAGGTTGAAGATCAGCCGTGCCGGGCTGCCGGAGGCGGCACGGTGTCCGATCTCCGTGAACGATTCCTCGCTGAAGGACAGGCAGAGATCCCCGGTCAGGATCGCTGCCGCATGGCCGAACCGCTCGCTGTCCAGCGCCCAGCCCTGGGCCTCGTGCAATTCAATGAACCTGCGGTGGACGCTGGGTCCGCCCCGGCGGGTGTCCGAGCGGTCAATGATGTCATCGTGGATCAGGGCCGCGGCCTGGAACAGCTCCAGGGCCGAGCCGGCCGTGACCACCTCCGACGCGCCGGCTTCTCCGCCGGCGCCGCGCCATCCCCAGTAGCACATGAGCGCCCGCAGGCGCTTTCCGCCCGTGACCAGGTTTGAGATCGAGCCCATGAGCGGATCGATGTCCTGGGAGATCGAGGCCATGATGGCCTGGCGGCTGGTCAGGAACTCGGTGAGCTTGCCGGCGACGGCGGCCACGTAATCCGCCTGCTCGAGCCGCAGCTGTTCGGCGAGACTCACTTGACGGACTCGGCAGCGACGTTCGCACCGATCGTGAACGTGGACACCCCTGTTGTCTGCATGACGGAGATGTTCACGGTTTCGTTGTCCCCGCGCAGGAAGTCCTTGGACGGCAGGGCGCCGACGGTTTCCCCGGGTACGGGCTTGAAGCCCTGCGCCTGCAGCCCCTTGGCGTAGAAAGCCAGGACATCGGCGGCCGGGGCGGTGATGCTGCCGACCAGTGCCGCGGTTGCCGGCACCGTGGTTTTGTCGAAGCTGCTGGAGACCACCTGGGCTCCGGGCATCAGCGGCAGGAGTTTCTGCGGGAAGCCGGGCACGAGGGCGCCGACCGTGGCTGACGTGCCGGGCTCCGCGGAAGGGCTGGGGGGAGCCGTGGTGGAGGACTGCGCAGAGGCGTCCGGGGTCGACGCCGGCGACGCCGCCGGGCTCCCGGTGCCGGCAGGCGTGCATGCGGCCAAGGCCAATAGCGCGCCAGCCGCCGCAATGGCGGCTGCGGCACGTTTGCGCTGTCCAAATACCTTCACAGGGACTTTCCTCCTGGGGTTGAAGCGGAATCAGCCTCCAGTTTAGTCAGTCCCCGGGCATAGGATTGAAGACGTGGGGCCGGACGCAGAGAATCAGCAGGGAGCGCAGAGGAATATGCACCCCAACGGGCCCTCGAATGCGCAGCCCCAGATCCAGCCCGCCGGCAGCCTGGGCGGGGAGTCCCTGCTGGAACTGCGGCGCAGCAGCATCATGCACGTGGACATGGACGCCTTCTTTGTCTCCGTGGAGTTGCGCAGCCGGCCTGAGCTGAAGGGAAAGCCCGTGATCGTGGGCTACCCCGCGGACCGCTCCGTGGTGCTCTCCGCGTCCTATGAGGCCCGCGCCTTCGGCGTCAGATCGGCGATGCCCATGGTGGTGGCGGCGCGGATGTGCCCCTCGGCTGTCATCATCGAGCCCCGCCACAAGCTGTACTACGAAGTGTCCGGCCAGATCATGGCAATCTTTGGTTCCATCACCGACCTCGTCGAGCCGCTCAGCGTGGATGAGGCGTTCCTGGACGTCGGGGGAGCCATCCGGAGGCTCGGGCCGCCACGGGAGATTGGCGAACTCATCCGGGCCTGCGTGTTCCGGGAGCTGGGCATCACGGCATCAGTGGGCATCGCCGCCAGCAAGTTTGTGGCCAAGATCGCGTCCACCCGCTGCAAACCGGACGGACTGCTGCTGATCCGGCCGGAGGAAACCGTCCCCTACCTGCACAGCCTTCCTGTCAGTGCGCTCTGGGGAGTCGGCGGCAAGACCGTGGAGGTGCTGGCCCGCCGGGGCATCAGGACGGTGGCGGACGTCGCCGCGTCGCCGCTGCCCTCGCTGCGCAAGCTGCTGGGCGCATCGGGGGAGCATGTCTACCGGCTCTCCTGGGGCATCGATCCACGGCCCGTGACGCCGGTCCGCCTGGAAAAGAGCATTGGTGCCGAGGAGACGTTCGCCACTGACACCGCGGATGACGCGCTGCTTCACAGGGAGCTGCTGCGCCTTTCGCACCGGACGGCGGAGCGCCTCCGCAGTGCCGGCATGCACGCCCGTACCGTGGCGCTCAAGCTGCGCTACGCCGACTTTTCCACTATTACCCGCAGCCGCACCGTGAGCACACCGATCGACAGCGCCCAACTCCTGTACGCGGTGGCAGTGCAGCTCCTGGAATCGGTGGGTGAGCGGCCCATGACGGTCCGGCTGGTCGGCATCCGCGCCGAGCAGCTGGAAGAGGCCGCCGATGCCCCGCTTCAGCTCAGTCTTGACCGCCGGGACGACAACTGGCGGGCCGCCGAACAAGCCCTCGATGCTGTCACCCGGAAGTTCGGTAACAAGTCAGTCCTTCCGGCCCGGCTCCTGGATTCCGGGGGCGCCACCGAGTAAGCCCGGCAGGAACCCCGGCGGGCCGCCCGTTCCCAAGGGTTCCGGCGGCGAAAGGGCCTTAAGACTGTCTTTCAGAACAGGCCGCAACAATCTATCCTTATTAATACCTAGGTTTAGGACTACTGGATCGACCGTTCGGGCGACCTGGCCAGCTGAGACCGGCGCGGGAGAGCTGAATTGACCCCTTTTCACCAATGGCGGTGACGGGGGAACCACTTCGGAATCCCGGGCGTTAGGGAATTAGGGCAATGGCCACGTCATGCCCGGACGTTGGCAGACTTGAGGAGGTCGTGATGCCGCTCTCGGAACACGAACAGAAGTTGCTGGAGCAACTTGAGAAGCAGCTGCATGAGGACGACCCAAAGTTTGCAAGCTCAATGGGATCGGTCCCCGGACGCTCATGGTCCACCCGCCACCTTGTCATCGGCGTGCTCGCGACTCTCGCGGGCGTGCTGCTGTTATTGGTCGGGGTGTCGATGCAAAACATCTTTATCGGGGTCCTCGGCTTTGTTGTGATGGGCGCCGGCGTCTATTTCGCCACGATGCGCAGTTCTGCGGTCGGCAAGGCCAGGGCAGCCGGCGGACGCAAGCAGGGCAAGCCCAGGAGTTCGTTCATGAGCAACCTCGAGCAGCGCTGGGACGAACGGCACGGGGGCGAGTCCTAAACCGCTCAGTGACGGCCCCGTAAAGTCCTCCACTTCCCGCCACCGGTCCGCCGGGGAGCGGCGCGAGACCCGCTTCGGCGGGTCTTTCGCCATTTAACGCGGTTATTTCCGGCGCCTTTGCTGCAGCCTTGCTGGAATTTGGCTTCGACGGCGCCGCAAAAGGGACAACCGCACCGAATTATTCGCTCCCGCGCCGGTGCGCCCCGTCAATCGGTGCGGGGCGGGAGGCAAGCAGGCAAAAATCGCTCCACTTTCCCCCACCAGTCCCGATTCCCTGCAAATGCTGGGAAGAAGGGGGATAAACATCCGCAGAATTGTCTAAACATCCCGGGCGTGTCGTTGACTGTGGAGCGATGTGGAGTAATGTGGAGGACGTAAGAGGGTAGTGGCAGCACAGGGGACGTTGGACTTCCTAAGACAGACAGGCGGTGGGCCGTGTTTCTCGGCACACATTCGCCGCGTCTGGATGAAAAAGGTCGAATTATCCTCCCCGCGAAGTTCCGAGAGGAACTTGCCAGCGGGCTGGTTCTCACAAGGGGCCAGGAGCGTTGCATCTACGTCTTCAGTGAGGCGGAATTCGGACGGGTTCACGAGCAGATGCGGGAGGCTCCAATTTCCTCCAAGCAGGCACGTGACTACATCCGTGTTTTCCTCTCTGGAGCCTCGGACGAGGTACCTGACAAGCAGGGGCGCGTGACGATTCCGCCGGCGCTCCGGGAGTATGCAGGTCTTGGCCGGGAACTCGCCGTCATTGGCGCAGGATCCCGGGCAGAGATCTGGGACGCCCAGGCCTGGAA